>JANWYD010000007.1 GCA_025057155.1 Chloroflexaceae bacterium | reverse complement strand
CTGGGGTGTAGCGAAAGACTTTGTTTACAGACTACTGATTGGCGGGCGGATGCAACCCTGCCATGGCCAGGGGGATGGGGAAACCAGGTTCCCCCATCCCCCTGCAACCGGCTATGGTGTCCTGACAGAGCGCGGGAAAACCTCGACAGGGTGGACCATCCCGCACGGGCAGGGCGTGGAGAAACCAGGTTTCCCAGACTTCTGGAACCAGCTTTGAGGTTAAAAATGGGAGGCCTGCGCCCTCCCAGAGCCTCCCCGCCAGGGCTGGCTATCCTCCTGCCAGGCCCAGCTCGTCAATCACCTGTAACAGTTCTGGCGGGCGCGGCGGCGAAAACACCACCGACAGCGGCGCGACCCATTCCCAGCGGATGACGCCTTCGGCGTCTATCACGAAGGTTCCGGGCAGCGGCACGCCCATCGCCGAACCGACTCCATAGCGGTAGAACACCGACCATTCAGGGTCGCTCAGCACCGGGTATGGAGCGCGCAGCGTTTCGGCCACAAAGCTAGTCATCTCCAGGTCGGTGCTGCTCACCACCAGGAGGCGCACGTCGCGTCGAACAAACTCGTCATACCATTCCCGCAAAGCATCCAGCTGCGGCGCGCAGTTCGGTCAGAAGAAGCGGTCACTGACGATGCGCGTCAGGTTCAGCACCACCGGGCGCCCCCGCAACTCGCTGAGGGTCAACGTGCGCCCGTACTCCACCTGCTCCCCGCCGTCGGCATTGCGCGTCACCTGAGCGTAGGGCAGGGTAAAGTCCGGCGCGACCTCGCCAACCTGCGGCACATTCGACGGGCCGCGGGGCCGCAGAAACTCGCGCCGCCACTGGTCGGTCATCGGAAGAATGGGCCGTGCCATCACTCCCCTCCATCAAGCAGACCTGCTCCAGTTCGCCCAATCCAGAATCCCAAATCCCAAATCCCCCTACGCCGTGGCCGCGCTTCCGGCCTCTTCGCACACGCTCTTCAGGCGGCGCATCTGCACCCTGGCGTCCCACCCCATCAATGGTCCCACCGTCGCCGGCCAGAGCACATCCAGAATGGGGATGCACAGATTATACTCGATCCGGTTCTGGATCAACGTCCGATTTGCCTGACCCTGGAACGGGCGCCAGTGCCAGGCGTCAAAGCCTTCCCAGAAGCCGTTGAAGGCCCACAGGACCAGCCCCGGCTGCCGATCGTACACCACGTAGTGCGCCTCCAGCGCCCGGCCCAGCCCGGTCAGGGTGAGCCGCCAGCGCGCTCCCTGCTCGAAGCTCCACGTCTCCAGCGGTTCAAAGCGCACCGCTGGCGACATCCAGCGCGTCATCAAGTCGCGCTCGGTCATCACCGCCTCGACCCGCGTCAGCGGGGCCTCGACCACCACGAACTCTTCCTGAAGGTATGTGTACTGGTGCTCCATACTCTCTAGTATACGCCGGTTGGCATGCGTTGTCCACCTTTTGCACAGGAAGCGCCGGCCCGGCGGGCCGGCGCTTCCTCGCCCCTTCCCGCCGACCCGGTACCTTTTGACTATTGAGATGGGGGAATAGCGAGCCTATACTTGGGGTACTGAAGGCATATCACTGGAGAAACAGTCCGGTTGCCGCGCCCGGAGCGCCGTGCGCGCTCTTTGCAAGACGGCGCCAGTAGTTTGACGCGCTTCGTCTCTTACGTCCCATCCGACCTCGCCTGCTACCTCGTCCCTCTCCCCGTTCTGCCCGGACGTAGCGAAGTCTGCGGTTGCGCAGCGTCAGTCGCCGTGAAAGGCGTCTCAGCGCCTTTCTGAGCCATTCCAGCCTCCGTCCTACCCCTATCAACGGCGCTACCTGCCGGCGCGGCGGGCCGGGCCGATGCACGCAACGTTGCCCTTGCCCCGCGAGCGCTACTGGCGCGGTTCCGCGCTCTCCAGCTTCTGGCCGGCGCCGTTTTGCGCCCGATATGCGGCGCTGGCCCCGGCCGTAACCGTGTGGAAAGGCGCCCGCGTTGACGACCGCGCGCGATCGGCGCCGCCCGCCATCGAGGGGAACGCAACCAGGTCGGCAATCCCGCAGTCAGACGGACGGAGGAATCCCGATGGGGAAAGTTCGCAGCAAACGGCATGCGACGCGTTCCCGCGCGCGCGGCCAGAGCCTGCCCTTGATTGGCCTGATGATCGCCGTCATTATCGGCATGGTCGGCCTGTCGGTTGATGTCGGCAACACCTTCTCCGAAGAGCGTCGCGCCGTCACCGCCGCCAATGCCGCTGCTCTGGCGGGCATGAACACCTATATCGCCCGCTCGCAGGCGACCACCAATCGGGTAGTATACACCTCGATCGTCAATGCGCTCAATGCCCATGGCATCCAGATCACCGCGCCCGGCGCCGAGCCGCAGCCTGACGACGTTACTCTCGAGGCGCGCTACCTCGATGCCCAGGGCCTGCCGATCAGCAATGGCTCGCCGATCGTTACCGACGACACCAACCCTGTACCTGCCAATGTCGCCTTCATCGAGGTGGGCCTCCGGGGCCGCGTGGACACGGCCTTCGCCCGCATCGTCGGCCGTAACGACCTGCCGTTCAATGCGCTGGCCTATGCCGGCACCTGCACCAGCAGCTCCGGGTACTACCCCATCACCATCAATACCCGCATTATTGATGGCAATCGCTTCGTGCGCAGCAATGATCCCGCCCTCAACTGGCGCGAAGTGCCCTACGACAGCCCTGATATCTCCGGGCGCTTCACCGCGATGCGCGTGGTGGTGGGTGATGAGAGCGCCCGCAACTTTGGCTGGCTCCGCTGGCGCGACGGCGTCCCCGGGGCGCGCAGCGCCATTACCCTGGCCCGCTCGTTGAGCGGCGAGGGCAACCTCGGCGAAGGCTTCGAGGAGGCCCCCTGGCCCAGCTCCCAGAACCGGCCCGACGGCGTCTACCCCCCCGAACGCGGGGCGCTCTCCCCCGGCGACTGGGTCTGGGGCAGCACCGCCTGGCCCGACTCCCGCGACGTCGAGGCGGCCCTGAATGAGCACATTCGTCTGGGCACGCGCATGATCCTCCCCATCCATCGCGACGCCTTCCGCGATGGCGACAACTCGCGCTTCCACGTCGTGCGTTTCGGCCTCTTTGTGCTTCTTGGCCAGGGGCAGACCGGCAGCAATCGCTGGCTGGATCTGCTCTTCCTCGGCGAGCCGCGCCCTCAGCAGCGCGCCTGCCTGTACGCTCCCACCGCCAGCAACGACGGCCAGCTAGGCCTTGCCGGCTCGGTCTCCTTCCTGCCCGAATACCGCACCCAGCCCCTGCGCCGCCCGCCCATCCAGTACGTGGTGGTGCTTGACGTCTCCGGTTCGATGAGCGCCAATTTCGCCGGCCAGTGCGACGTGTTCGACGCCAGCGCCCCCACGGCCGAGTATCACCGGAGAAACAACGGTCAGGGCCATGTTAACGGCGCCCAGCGCGGCTGGTGGCAGTGCGCCGAGGTCCCGGCCGACCCCAACTGGCCCGTCCAGCGCGCCGAAGTGATCGGCACCGGCGAGGCGTACTGGTGGAGCAACGAACGCGATCGGCGCATCTACGTGGCTAAGAAGGCCCTCGAACGCCTGATTGCCGAGACCAACATGCCCGGCAACGCCGACTATGACCCCGACCGCCCCTCCGACCAGATGGCCCTGGTCTGGTTCAATTGGCAGGCGCCGGCAAGCTTCGTCGGCAACTTCGGCGGCGAGGCGTTCTCCGACGAGCCACAGGAACTGATCAACGCCGTCACCCGGCAGGCTACTACCCACCGCTCCAGGAACCCCTATCTCTCCGAGGGCGGAACCAACGGCGCCGGGGCCCTCTACCGCGCCTCCCTGCTGCTTGATCGCGCCCCGCGCACCGTCACCCATACCGACGGCCAGGTCTGGCAGTATAAGCGGGCGGTGATCTACATTACCGACGGCGTGTCGAACTACCTATTCAATCCCAATGCGCCCAATCTGACCTTTGGCATCAGTGACCGGAGTACGTATCCCCCCGACCACGTCTGCCATTCCCGGTTCGCGCTTGAGATGGCCAACTGCCAGACCACCGGCTTTGGCGGCCGGACCATCGCCGCGAACGGCATCCCCGCCGGACTGGATCGTCCCATCACTCAGGCGGTGAATGTCAGCGAGCAGATGAAGTCGCGCCAGTACGAGGTCTTCGTGGTCGCCCTCTCCAACATCCCCGACACGGGCCTGCGCGATGGCATCGCCTCGTTCCCCAGCTACTTCTTCTCGGCCCGGGAGTTGCAGCGCAATGCCGATGGCAGCACCAACGTCGACGCGATTATGGAGGCGATCAACAACATCGTGGAGAGCGGCGTCTGCGAGCGGCGCGCCGATCCCCGCACCAACAACATCCCCCCCGCCGAGTTCCGCCCGGTGGCCGGTCTGGTCTACCCCAACGTCGGCGAGGTTATTCTGACCGACCAGAACACCGGCACCCAGTATCGCGCCCCCATTCGCGCCGATGCCAGCCGCGGCGGCGCCCTGAGCTACCGCTTCGACCGACTGCCCGCCGGTTCCTATCGCCTGGAGGCCTACGTGTTCTACCGCCATCCCCTCGATGCGCCTGACGCCGGCCCGCGACGCTACAGCCTTATCGAACAGAATAATGAGACCCGGGCCGACATCGTGGTTAACATAACCGCGGACACCAACGTAGGCGGCTTCTCGCGGGTGATCCGCCAGGATCTCCAACTCCGCCTCTCCGGCGATGTCTGCGCTACCAGTTGACCGTTCGGGGCATGCTCGCGGGAGGGTTTTCACCCTCCTGACCGGCGGGGGCGTGGGGAAACCTGGTTTCCCCACGCCCCGATCCATCTGCGCCCCGCCTTGCCACTCGGTACCTTTTGACTATTGAGCCTTCAAACGCGCCTGACCTATAATCGCCCTACGATCGCGTATCGCGGGAGGAGCGTGAGCAGCGTATGGATCGCCGTGCTTCTGGTCAATCTATCGTCGAAATGGCGCTGATCCTGCCATTCATGCTTCTGGTGCTCTTCGGCATCATGGAGTTCGGCTACCTCATCTGGGCTTACTCAACCGTCTCCCAGGCCGCCCGCAACGGGGCCGAAGCCGCCGCCCAGGTGCCGCCGTATGAGTCCTGGCTCGCCTATCGCGATAATCCGCCTCGCGACGCGGATTACCCTGGCTTCCGCGGCGATGCCTGCGTCAATACGGTGCTGGCGGCCGTGGAGAGCGATACGACCCTCTTTTCTGGCACTATCAATCGGGGGCGCAGTGTGGTGGATTTCGTCACCATCCGCTACCCCAACGGCGGCAATACCCGCAACCTCCGCGACCGCGGGCCGATTGAGGTAGAGATCAACTATCCCGTTACCGGCCTGACCCCGCTGTACCAGTTGCTGCGCATCGGCAACAGTGATGGCACGATTACCCTGCGCGTCGTGCAGCGGCGCTCAATCGAGAACCTCGGTCTCGATCCCACCCGGCCCGCCGGCGTGGCCTGCGCCCGCAATATGGCCGAATGGCGTGAGTTGAATCGGTAGGAGAGTGGAATCCATGTTGCGCCGACTTCGTACACATCGCCGACAGCCTCGCGCCAGGGGTCAGGCGCTGGTGGAACTGGCCCTCGCCAGTACGCTGCTCTTTTTCCTGCTGGCCGCCGCCGTCGATCTGGGGCTAATCTTCTTCACCCTCCAGGGCCTCCGCGCCGCCGCTCAGGAGGGCGCCACCTTCGGCAGCTATCCCGTGCAGGTGATGCAGAACGGCCAGTTGCAGCGGGTTGATCTCAACTATGCCGAGATCGTGCGCCGCGTGCGCGGCGCCGGCGGCCCTCAGCGCAGCGGCTTCGCCAACCTGCGCGACCTCGATAACAATGGCATCTGGGATGAGAACGAGACCGGCCGCGCCGAGCATACTGACTGGTCCAACCCCAATGCCTACATCCGTATTGAACTGTTATATAGTACCATCCCTCCGCAACCCGATCAGCAGCCGCCGCCACGGCCCTGCCGCACCGATATGCGCGGCATAGATATGCAGGCCGGCGGGCGCAACTGCTGGGTCAGAGTTACCGTGCGCACCGATTACCAGTTCATGTTTCCCCTCGCCCCCGCCTTCGCCAACAGCGTGCGCCTGCAGACCAGCGCCGTGATGCCCATCCGCAGTTCGTATGCCAATACGCCGAACCAGTGATGGTGCGAGCCTGTTCAGACACCTGGGATGTCTGATGAGGCTCCGGGGAGGGCAACGAGGAAACACTGATGACCGTTAGGAATTGCATCCGGTATCGCCGAACGCTGCGGGCTAAAGCCCTGGCTGAGTTCATCAAAGCCCCTGCGGGGCTTCCAGGTCCTGAGCGAGGGCTTTAGCCCTCAGCGGGCGATGCCATCGCGAGGATCATCGTGGCACACCGGATTCCTTTCTTAATCCTCCTGAGACCCTATCCGGATAACCTGGTTATCCGATCCCTTTTCTGCGAGGGCTACGCCCTCCCAGCCCCTCCCGTCAGGGAGGGGCGTGGGGAAACCGGGTTTCCCCGCTTACCCCTACAGGAGTTATTCGGATAGGCTCTAAGTCGTTACAACCAGGGCACGGAGCAACCCGATTGCCCCGGCTTCCTTCAACCTCGGGAAGGGAACGGGACATTGTAAAAGGCTCATGCGTTTTAGAACGGATTGTTAATCGTTATAAGGAGAAGCGAAGATTCTGGTAACCCCCGCGCGCTCAGATTCGTCCGCGCATGATAGCCAGCAATCCAGCACCAAACGGAGGGATCGCAATGGGGAACGCACGTCGTAAGCATATTAGCACGCGCCCCCGGGCACGCGGTCAGAGCTTGCCCCTTATTGGCTTAATGATCGCGATTATCGTCGGTATGGTTGGTCTATCGGTTGATGTGGGCAACACCTTCTCCGAGGAGCGGCGCGCCGTGACCGCTGCCAATACCGCCGCCCTGGCAGGCATGAACGCCTACATCGGCCGTTCGGAAGGTACGACCAACCGCATCGTGTACCAGGCGATTGTGAATTCGTTGAATGCCCATGGCGTGCAGGTGACCGCGCCCGGCGCCGAGCCGCAGCGCGATGAGTTGACCCTGCAGGCGCTGTACCTTGACGCCCAGGGCCGGCCCATCACCACCGGCTCGCCCTTCATTACGCCCGATACCAACCCGTTGCCGAATAACGTTTCCTTCATTCAGGTGAATTTGAGGGGCCGTGTGGACACCACCTTCGCCCGCGTGGTCGGCCGCAACGACCTGCCGATCAACGCCATGGCCCACGCTGGCGTCTGCAGCAGCAACTCCGGCGTCTACCCGATCACCGTGAGCAGCCGCGTGATTGATGGCAATCGCTTCATTAACCCCAACAACCCCGACCAGAACTGGCGCGAGGTTGACTACGACAGCCCCGACATCTCCGGGCGCTTCACCGCCATGCGCGTGATTGTCAGCGGCGCGACCACGCCGGGCAACTTTAGCTGGCTGCGCTGGCGCGATAGCATCCCCGACGCCACCAGCGAGCCGCGCCTGGCCGCCAGCCTCACCGGCGAAGGCAACCTCGGCGAGGGCTTTGAAGAGGCCCCCTGGCCCACCCCCCAGGACCGCCCTGCTACCTATCCCGAACAGCCCGGCGTGCTGAACGTGGGCGACTGGGTCTGGGGCGCCACCGGGTACATGAACTCTAACGATGTGCGCAACGCCCTCGATGAGCACATCCGCGTCGGCACGCGCATGGTGCTGCCCATCCACAGCGGCTACGTCCTGCAGGGCAATAACTCGCGCTTCCACATCGTGCGCCTGGGCCTCTTCGTCCTGCTCGACAAGGGGCAGACCCGCAACGATAAATGGCTCGACCTGCTCTTCCTCGGCGATGCCCGCCCCCAGCAGCGCGCCTGTCTCTATACCGGCGTGATTGACCCCAACACCGAGGGCGTCGTCGAACTGGTCGGCTCGGTGTCCCTCTGGCCCGAGTATGCGCACCGGCCCCAGGCCCGCCGGCCCATCCAGTACGTGGTGGTGCTCGACGTCTCCGGCTCTATGAGCGCCGACTTCGAAGGGCGCTGCGACCGCACCACACGGAGCGCAGGGAGACCGGGTGAGGAGGCAGGACACGCAGCCGGGCAGCAACGCGGCTGGTGGCGCTGCGCCGAGGCCCCGCCCAACTCCAACCCCCCGCGCGCCGAAGTGACCGGCACCGGCCCGGAGTACTGGTGGAGCGTTGAGGCGGACCGGCGCATCACCGTCGCCAAGCGCGCCCTCTACACCCTGGTGCGCTCGACCAATATGCCCGGCAATGCCGAATACGACCCCAGCCGCCCGCCTGATACGATGGCCCTGGTCTGGTACAACCACGAAGTGCCGTCAAGCTTCACCCGCGGCTTTTCCTCCAACCCCACTACGATTATCCAGAATATTGACGCCGCTGGCGCGTTGAACGGCGACCGCTACCGCACCTCTGGCGGCACCAATAGCGCCGGCGCCCTCTACCGGGCGTCGCTGGTGCTGAACAACGCGCCCCGCACGGTGACCCAGAACGGCCGGACCTGGGAGTACAAGCGCGCGGTGGTCTTCGTAACCGACGGCGTGGCAAACCAGTTCATGGATCGTAACGCCGTCCAGGGAAACCTGCTCGCCGGACAGAGCCGCGCCGAAACCTACGCCCCCGGGCACTTCTGCCGCTCGCTCGGAACCCTGGTGATCGAGAACGCCGCCTGCCAGACCACCGATGTGGGCGGGTTGTCCACCGGCGGCGGCGGCGTGCGCGCCGGTCTCGACCGGCCCATCACCCAGGCTGTGCGCGTCAGCCGCGAGGATATCCAGGCGAACGGGACCGAAGTGTACGTGGTTGCGCTCTCCCACATCCCCGATACCGGCTTGCGCGACGGCGTGGCCTCCTTCCCCAGCTACTTCTTCTCGGCGAGGGATCTGCAGCGCAACGCCGATGGCAGCACGAATGTGGACGCGATCATGCAGGCGATCAACATTATGGTCGAAACCGGTCTCTGCGAGCCGCGCTCCGACGCCGCCTGGACTAACGTCATTCCGGCATCGAACTTCCAGGCCATCAACGGGCTCCAGTACCCCGTTGTGGGCGCCGTTACCCTGGTTGACCAGAGCACCGGCACGACCTACACTGCGCCCATCCGCGCCGATGCCAGCCGCGGCGGCGCGCTGAGCTATCGCTTCGACCGCCTCCCCGCCGGCTCGTACCGGCTCGTCGCCCGCCTGTTCTACCGCCATTCGCTCGATCTGCCCAGGGTCGGGCCACGCGAGTACGGCTTGATCTATCAGAACGAGGAGACCGTCTCCGACATCGTGATCAATGTCGCCCCTAACACCAGCGTGGGCGCGTTCACCCAGACCATGCGCCAGGATCTGCAACTCCGGATCCTTGAAGACGTCTGCAGGACGAGTTGAGTCCTCACCCTCCCCCAACCCCTCCCTCTCCACCGCAGGTGGAGAGGGAGGGGGCGCCAGGTGTAGCGAGGCGGGGGTGGGTGAGGAAACCGCCCCGGATGTGAGGGTCCGGGAGGGCGCAGTCCTCCCAGAAACATCTGCCCTGAAGATTCGTCCGAACGGACTTTTTTTATGGCCGTTGAGATGAACAGGTTCTCATCTGGTCGCAACCGCCGGTTATGATGGCATGGCAACGAGACCCTTCCTTCGCAAGGCGTCTCTGCGGGGCCGGTCCCTCGGCTCGCCCCGATGCGACGAAGGCGCATTATGGCACACCCGTCGTCCCCCGGTCGCACCGGGACGCCACATCTGGCAATCCCAAATCCAAAATCCCAAATCCCAAATCCCATACCGGCATCCCCGGTCTTACCGGGACGCCACATACGGCAATCCGAAATCCAAAATCGCATACCCGTCATCCCCCGGTCTTACCGGGACGCCACATACGGCAATCCAAAATCCAAAATCGCATACCCGTCATCCCCCGGTCTTACCGGGACGCCACATACGGCAATCCAAAATCCAAAATCCAAAATCCGCAATCGTACAAGGAGGTGGCCCGTGACGGCACAACATCGCCCGCGGCGACCTATTGCGCTTCTCCATCTGCTCCTGATTGTCGCGGCGCTCGCGGCCCTGGCCCCCGGACGCGGCGCCCGCGCCCAGCAGGGCGTCATCCAGGATCTTGACAATGGCCAGCAGGAGTTCGCCCGCGGCACGTTCTACCGCACCTCGCTCGGCCCCGATCGCGACACTGGCGACACCCGCGACCAGCCCGGCGCGGTGCAACTGGCCCCCATCGGCTTCCTCAACACCTGGGAGAGCGCCGGCGTGGGCCTGCCCGAGGCCCTCTCCGGGGCCGGGGCGGCAGTGATCGGCAGGCGCCTCTTCGTGGCCGGCGGCACCCGCGCCTCGGGCAACAATCCGCCCAGCAGCCCCTACGTCTACTGGGCCAACTTTAACCAGGTCACCGGCGGGGCCATCCCCCACGGCATCACCGACAGCCGCTTCTTCGGCAACGAGAACTGGCTGCGCAGCGCCCTGCCCCAGGCAGAGATGATCCAGCCGTCGAATGCCTGCGCGCCGGGCCAGAAGCCCGGCCCGGCCCGCACCCGCGCTATGATGGCGGCTATGCCCACCGGTTCCGACAGCGGCTACCTATTCGTCATCGGCGGCAGTGTGCTGACTTCGGCCAGCGGTTGCCACCAGCAGGATCTCTCCACCCCGGTGATCCAGGTCGCCGCGGTCAACGGTGATGCCATCACCTGGCGCGAGCCGTTGTACCTGCCCAGCCCCCTGCCGCAAAACACTGCGACGCCAAACGTTACCACCAGCGGCCCCGGCTTCGGCACGCGGCTGCTGGGCCTGGAGAACGCCGCGGCGGTCCTGGTGCGCGTGGCCCCCGACCGGGCCTTCCTCTATGTGATCGGCGGCTTCGCCGCTTACCAGGGCTTTGTGGGAGACGCCTCCTCCACTCGCGACATGTACTCGCGGGCGGTCTTCTACACCCAGGTCAACGCCGACGGCAGCTTCAGCGCGCCTCCGGTGGGCGGGAGCCTGCCGGTGCAGGGGGTGTGGGCGCGGGCGGCCGACCTGCCGCTGCCGGAGACGGCCCTGGGTCTCTTTGAGCACGCCGCCATGGCGACGACGACAATTGCCAGCGATGGCCCGCGGCACGCCATCTTCGTCGCCGGGGGGCGTTTGAGCAACAATCCCAGCGACATCAACGAGTTCGTCTTCCGCGCCGTGGTCAACCCCGCCACCGGCGCACTGACCTGGAGCAACCGACCGAACGTTCATAACGACCAGGTGAGCCTTGAGGGCCTGCGGCGCTACGGTATGGCCGGGGTGGCCTACAACAACCGCCTCTACGCCATCGGCGGGCGCGGGACCGATGTCAACGCCTCGGCGAAGGTGCTGACCGCCCTGCACGATGACCAGATGAACATCCAGCGCATCCCCGGGGCCACCCAGTACTTCATCGGCAACGCCGGGCCGAACGTGCTGCCGGTGACCGACACGACCGACGGGCGCTACAGCGTCAGCGCGGCGCTGATGGACGCCCTGCCGCCGCCCGATAACCCTTCGGGGAACGACTCTCTCGGATCGGCCTGGGTGTTCGTGGTGGGCGGCAACAACCGCAACGGCCTCCCGACGGATTCGCTCTTCCGCGGGCGCCTGGGCGGGAGCAACGAGTTCACCCTGCAGAGCCGCGCCAATGAGGGCTGGTTCTACTCTCACGTCTTCCCGGTCACCATCCGCGCCAATGAGCGCGACAACGACGCGCGGGTGCTCTCCATCCGCTGGTACGCCGAGGTGAGCCGCCAGAACAACCCCAACGCCGACCTGGTATTGCAGTTCCGCACCGTCAACGGCGCGAACCCCAACTGCCCCGACGAGTCGGTGTTCCCCGCCAGCGCGCAGTGGACCACGATTGACGGCGATCCCGACAGCGCCTTCTTCAGCCGGCCCTCCGGCGAGAACCAGTTCTCGCTGCGCGACACCAACATCGTCGCCACCTGTCTGCAATACCGGGCGCGGTTCCTGCAAAACGGACTGAGCGGCGACCAGGCGGCCCAGCCGGGGTCCGGCGGCGCGAGCGACACCCCGCGCCTGTTCCGCGTGGCGCTGGAGAAGATCCTGCCCACGGGCACGCCCGATATCCGCCTGCAGGACTTCACGGCCACGGTGGGGGCCAGCGGCGGCCTGACCACCTTCAACGTGCAGATCCACAACCTGAACACCCAGGGCATCGAGAGCACCGCCCCGGCGTCCACCGGCCCGGCGGACAACACCGGCTTCTGGGTGGGGCTGTGCGTGCGGCGCACCGACGTGGGGCAGCCGCCGCCGACGCTCAACGCCAGCACCATCCCGGCGGTGCCCATGGCCGATCTCACCTTCCCTGACTGCGTGGTGGCCATGTACCAGGTGCTTAAGTATCAGATGACGCCCGGAGCGCGGATGCTCCTGCGCACCGGAACGGACCCCACCGGCAACCCGCAACGCTGGACGCGGGTGCGCGACGACCAGGGCCAGTTGATCCAGAATGGCGGCGTGGTCGGCGTGCCGATTAACGACGTGCGCGAGTTGTTCCGCCAGCCGGGCAACTACGCGGTGGCAGTGTTGATTGACCCGTGGAACTATGTCAACGAAGGCCCGACCGGGGAGGCCAACAACCGGGGCGAGGAGCAGAATGCCCGGCCAACGCCCAACCAGCCCTGGGTGGTCAACTTCACGGTCACCAACCCGACGGCGCCGTCCAACGAACTCTACCTGCCGCTGGTGCGACGGTAGAGGGACGTTGGATTTGGGATCTGGGATCTGGGATTTGGGATTGAGCGGGCGGCGCCCTGGCGCTCGAACGGGGCGCGTGGCACCGCGCCAGAGGTTTCCGGGAGGGCCTGGCTCTCCCGGACCCTCTGCCGGCTGGCCCAACTGTAAAGGCTCATACCCGCTGGCAACGCCCTAAAGCGCGTTCCAGACTTGCCAGTGTGTGCTATAATTCGCGGAGCCGCACGGTTGCACGCGGCGGGAGGAACCGGGAGGATGGTTTCTCCTGGAAAAATCGCCTCAGTTACAAATCTGGTATGCCGAACGCTGCGGGTTAATGAAGATTAAGAAGATAATCTGGCATAGCCCGCCTTCGCGGGCTACGCATCGGCAGCCCGCGGCTTCAGCCGCCGGGCTACAGGGCGAATACCGGTTTATCTTCTTAATCTTCATTAGCAGTCTGTGAACGAAGGTTCCTTGCCTTTCCGCCCCCCTCCCAACCTCCCCCCGTTGGGGGGAGGAGCCGGACTCCCTCCCCCGGCGGGGGAGGGTTGGGGAGGGGGCGGAGGCGCCGAAAAACTTCGTTCACCGAGTAATTAGCCCTGACTGAGTTCTTGAGAGCCCGTGCGGGGCTTCCACGTCCTGAGCGAGGGCTGTAGCCCGCAGCAGGCGATGCCGTCGCAAGGATCAGCGTGGCATATCGGATGCGATTCTTAATCCTCATCTGTGAGGGAAGGTGTGGAGGGTGGCGGACTCCCAGGCAGATCCCTTTTCGTATCTGTGGCGCGCGGGCGAAGCCTCCTGAAAGGAAGGAAGCTCTTGTATGCGACGTGGCGGCATTGTCTTTCTACTCATCGGTCTGATCCTGGTCATAGGCGCCGGGGCCCTGTTCTTTCTCCTTTCGCAACCCGGCGGAGGGGGGCTGATCGGAGGGGCGCAACCCACCCCGGCTCTGCCCACCGAGGTGCCGGAGGTGGAAATCGTGCGGGCGCGCGTAGACATCCCGGCAAATACGCTGATCGTTGACACCACTTTGCTCGATGTCATCACCATTCCTCAGACAGAGTTTGATCCAGACCAGAACTTCTCGAGCACCGGCGAGATCGTGGGCAAGCTCACCACGAGACCATTCCGGGCCAACGAGTTCATTGTCAGGGCGGGGTTGACCGAACCAGGCCTCTCGCAGCAGATTCCCACCGCCGAGCCTGACCGGGCGCGAGACAAGGCCTATCCATTCATCGTAAACAACCTTTCGGGCGTGGCCGACCGGATCGTCCCTGGAGACTTCGTGGACGTGGTGGCGACCTTCAGCGTGCCCCGGCGCGAGTCGTACCCGCAGGTGGTGAACCCGGAACGGTTGCTGAACGACCTCACCCTCAACAGCACCAAGACCATCGTTCAGCGAGCGCAGGTGCTGCAGATCGTCCGCCCGCCGGTGAGCGCCGAGGCGACGCCGGAGGCGGGAACGGCCCCGCCGCCGAGCGGGAGCCTGCCCCAGGTAGACGCCTCGGGCCAGCCGATTGACCCGGCGACCGGCCAGGCGTCCGGCCCGATCACTGCCGAGGCGTGGACGCTGTTGCTGGCGCTCAATGATCAGGAAGTGGAGTTGATGGAGTTCGCCCTGGCGTCGAACGCGCGCCTGGTGCTGGTGCTGCGCGGAGCGGGCGACGACCAGTTCGAGCCGACGATCGGGGCCACGCTGGATCTGTTGATCTCCGAATTCGGGCTGCCCCTGCCATACGCCCTGCCGCCACAGGTCGTGGGTCCCGAGACCGCCCTGACCCCCGAACCGACGCGCACCCCGGCGCCCACCCGCGTGCCGTGATGGCCAATCACGGGATTGCGTATCCCGATACCCGCGTCGGATGGGCGCACCCGTTCGCGGATTCCGACATTTTGCTGTTGTTGGATACCGGACCTGGTTCGGACGAAGGGGTATAATAGTGGCATCCACCGGCGCCTTTCGGGGCGGTATGGAGCGCGCGCCTCGCGCCAGGTGGCCACGTTGCCTGACCGAGCATCGTCAGACGCCAATCCCCGGCACAAGTGAGGAGTTTATTCTATGACCGACGAGAAGATCCGGGTGATGATCGTCGATGACATCGTTGACACACGCGATCAGCTTGAGAAGCTGCTCTTCTTTGAGAAGGACATCGAAGTCGTGGCGAAAGCCAGCAATGGCCGCGAAGCCGTGGCGCTCGCCAAGCAGCATCACCCCGATGTCGTGCTGATGGACATCAACATGCCGGATATGGACGGCATCGCGGCCACCGAGGCGATACTGAGCCAGGATCCCGCGATCCAGGTCATCATCATGAGTGTGCAGGGGGAGACGGATTACCTGCGGCGAGCGATGCTGGCCGGAGCGCGCGAGTTTCTGACCAAGCCTATCAGCGCCGATGATCTGTACAAGTCCATCCGCCATGTGCATAAGCGGGCCGCGACGCGGCCCCGTTCGGTGGCGGGCGCCGCCGGGCCAGGCATGGTCATGGCGGGAGAGAGCCTGCCCGAAGGACAGATCATCGCTGTGTTCAGCCCCAAGGGGGGCGCGGGCACCTCGGTGGTGGCCGCCAATCTGGCCATCGCCATCCGCCAGCTCACCAACAAGAAGGTAGCCCTGGTAGACGCCAACAGCACCTTCGGCGACCAGAGCGTCATCCTCAGCCTGCGCTCGGATAAGACCATCGTCGAACTGGCGCAACGGGTGGAGGAACTGGACCGTGATCTGCTCAACGACGTGCTGGCAACCCACACCTCGCAGGTCAAGGTGCTGCTGGCGCCCCTTGATCCGCAGCGAGGCGAACTGGTCACCGCCGATCACCTGCGGGCCATCCTCGAAGGGATGAAGCGCGAGTTCGACTTCATCGTGGTGGATACGCCGGCCTCGTTCCAGGATCGCTCCCTGGCGGTGCTCGACATGGCCACCCGCATCGTTACGCTGATGACGCTGGAGATGCACTGCATCCGCAACATCAAGTTGTTTCTAGAAGTGGCCGAACTGCTGGAGTACCCGCGCGAAAAGGTGATGCTGGTGCTCAACAAAGCCACCAATCGCACCGACATCCGCGCCGAGGAGGTGGAGAAGAACATCCAGCGCAAGATCCAGTTGCAGATCTGCGACGCCGGGCCGGATATGATCAGCTCGATCAACCAGGGAGTGCCGCTGATTATCGGCAAGGCCACCCATCGGGCGGCGCGCGATATTGGCATGCTGGCCCGCGAGTTGACGCTGGCGACAAAGACTGCGGCAGCGGGAACGCCGGGAGCAGCGCCAGCGGCCACCGAGGTCGCAGGGCCGAAGAGCGGCGGCCTGTTCACACGGCTGATCAAGCGGTAATTCAATAAAGGGGAACCACCATGTCGTTGCTCAAACGTATCGGCGCCACTCCTGGCGAAGCCCCGGCGACTCCCGCGACGCGGCCAGGGGGCGGCGTCGCGTCGCCGCGGGCGCCCGCGGCCCGCGAAGACGACACCTTCAACGAGATCAAGCTGCGGGTGCAGAACCGGCTGATCAACGAACTTGACCCCAAACTCGATCTCACCAATAAGGCCCGTGTGCGTAAACAGGTCGAAGACGCTTTCCAGGCCATTCTCGACGGCGAAAGCATTGTGCTGACGCGCAGCGAGCGTCAGCGCATGTTCGAGAGCATCGAGGCCGACATTATCGGTCTCGGGCCGCTGGAGCAACTGCTGGCCGATCCCGAGATCAGCGAAATCATGGTCAATGGCCCCAAACAGATCTACATCGAAAAACGGGGCAAATTGATCAAAACCGATGTCACCTTCAGCAATGATGAGCACGTGCTGCGGATCATTGATCGCATCGTGGCGCCGCTGGGCCGGCGCGTGGACGAGTCCTCGCCCATGGTTGACGCGCGCCTGCCCGATGGCTCGCGCGTCAATGCCATCATTCGCCCGCTGGCGCTCAATGGTCCGACGATCACCATCCGCAAGTTCCGCAAGGATAAACTGACGATCCACGATCTGGTGCGCTTCGGCTCGCTGACCCAGGATATGGCCGATTTCCTGGGCGCCTGCGTCAAGGCGCGCACCAACATCGTGGTCTCGGGCGGCACCGGTTCAGGCAAGACCACGCTGCTCAACGTGCTGTCGAACTTCATCCCTGAAGACGAGCGCATCATCACCATCGAGAACGCCGCCGAGCTGCAATTGCAGCAGGACCACGTCGTCAGCCTCGAGTCGCGCCCGCCGAATGTTGAGGGACGCGGCGAGATCACCATCCGCGACCTGGTAATCAACAGCCTGCGTATGCGCCCGGAACGGATCATCGTTGGCGAGTGCCGCGGCGGGGAAACGCTCGACATGCTCCAGGCGATGAACACCGGTCACGACGGCTCGATGACCACCATTCACGCCAACTCGCCTCGCGATGCCGTGGGCCGTATCGAAACCATGTGCCTGATGGCGGGCATGGACCTGCCAGCGCGGGCGATTCGCGAACAGATCGCTTCGGCGGTGCAATTGTTTGTGCAGCAGTCGCGCCTCAAGGACGGCTCGCGCAAGGTGACGCAGATCACCGAGGTGTCGGGCATGGAAGGCGACGTGGTAGTGATGCAGGACATCTTCGTCTTCGAGCAGACGGGGATTGATGAGCGCGGCAAGATCGTTGGCCAGTTGCGGCCCACGGGCGTGCGTCCGAAGTTCGTCGAGAAGTTTGAAACTCTGAACATCTTTCTGCCGCCAAACATCTTCGGTTCAGGGGATCGCTTCAGCTTTTAAGACAAGGAATAGATGGCTATGGATCGTATTCTCTCGCCTGAGATGCTGCCGATCGTCCTGGCGATCGGCGGGTTGCTGCTGCTGCTGATCATCCTGCTGATCTGGCAGTTAAGCGGCCAGAGGGACAAAGATGTTTCCTCGCGACTGGCGGAGTATGTCGGTCCAGCCACACCGCAGCCGGCAGCCAATCCGCGCCAGGCGCTCGAGCGCATTGACCGCGTGGTGGTGCAGAGTAAGCGCGGGAGCAACATCCAGCGCGACCTGGCGCGAGCCGATGTCAAACTGACGGTCGCGGAGTTTATCATTATCAAGATCGTCTGCGCGCTGCTGGGAGCGGGCTTCGGGGCCTTCGTCGGGAGAGCCAGCCCGGCAGCGATGTTTGCCAGCGGCCTGGCGGGAGCGGTGGTGTTCTCGTTTCTCCCCAACCTCTACCTCGCCATCCAGTCCCGGCGGCGGATCAAGGCCTTCAACAATCAACTTGGCGACACGATTACCATGATGGCGAACGCGCTGCGGGGCGGCTATAGCTTCCTGCAGACGCTGGACATGGTCGCGCGCGAAGCCCCGGCGCCGATGTCGTCGGAGTTTCGCCGGGTGGTGCAGGAGGTGGGCCTGGGCCGCAGCACCGAAGAGGCGCTGCAAAACTTGCTGCGACGCATGCCCTCCGATGATCTGGAGTTGCTGATCACCGCGGTGAACATTCAGATGGAAGTGGGCGGCAACCTGGCGCAGATCCTCGACACCATCGGCCATACCATTCGCGAGCGGGTGCGGATCAAAGGCGAGATCCAGACCCTGACGGCGCAGGGGCGCATCTCCGCATGGGTGATTACCGGCCTGCCGGTGGCGCTGGCGATCTTTATCTCTATGGTCAATCCAGAATATATGGCCCCGATCTTCACCCTGGGCATGCCGCCGGACGCCTGGTGCTGCCTGCCGGTAACGGCGGCGGTGATGATCGTCATCGGCTATTTTGCGATTATGAAGATTATTGATATTGAAGTGTAAGTACTCTGTGAACTACGTTTTTCGATAACTCCGCCCCCTCCCCAACCCTCCCCCGCTGGAGGAGGGAGTCCGGCTCCTCCCCTCGACGGGGGAGGTTGGGAGGGGGGTGGAAATCCCAGGAAACTTCGTTCACAGACTAGTAAGTACTCAAGCGGCTGCCCGGGAGGGCTGCGCCCTCCCGGTGGACAGGGGTAAGGGGAAACTCGGTTTCCCCACGCGTGTAACGCTCACAGCGAGGAGAAGCGATGGCAACACTGTTGACGGTTGCGATCCTGCTGCTTGGGGTGGGCCTGATCGGCGTAAGTCTGGCGCGGATGCGCCAGCCTGATGTCGTCGGCGAACGGCTGAACCAGTACACCGAGCGGGCGCTGACGCTGGAGGAACTGGAACTGCAACAGCCGTTCCACGAGCGCGTGATCATTCCCGCAACGAAGAGCATCCTCGCGACGCTCGGCAAGTATGGCCCCAAACAGAGCGCCGAACGCTTGCGGCGCAACTTGCAGATGGCCGGCAATCCAGGCGGGATTACGCCGGCGATGTTCGTGGGCCTGCGGGTAGTGCTGGCCCTGGTGCTTGGGGTGATCATCAGCCTGCTGACGTTCCGCACGATGGCCCTCCTGCAGGCCCTGATGTACAGCGCCATTGGCTTCGCGCTGGGCTACATGCTGCCAGTAATATGGCTGGGCCGGCGCATCACGGCGCGGAAGAAGGCCATTACCAGGGCCCTGCCCGACGCGCTCGATCTGCTGTGCATCAGCGTGGAAGCGGGCCTGGCCTTCGACCTGGCGCTGCAACGGGTGGCCGATAAGTGGGACGACGAACTCTCGCGGGAGTTCAAGCGGGTACTCAAAGACATCCAACTGGGCCGCACCCGGCGCGAGGCGCTGAAGGATCTTGCCGACCGCACCGGGGTGGACGATGTGCAGACCTTTACCGCCGCAGTGATCCAGGCCGATCAACTGGGCGTTTCGATGGCGAAGATCCTGCGCATCCAGAGCGATCAGATGCGCGTGCGCCGCCGGCAGCGGGCCGAAGAACTGGCCCAGCAGGCCCCGATCAAGATGCTGTTTCCAATGGTGTTCCTGATCTTCCCGGCGCTGTTCGTGGTCATCCTCGGGCCGGCGGTGCCCCGCATCATCTCCAGTTTCAGCGGCCTCTAAGCGACGGTTTCCGCCTGTGACCGTGGTGCGCATCCGCAACCTGACGCGCGAGCAGGTGCTCGCGGAACGCTGCGAGGTGGCGCGCAGCTTTCTGGCCCGGAGCCGAGGCCTGATCGGGCGTGAGGCCCTCGCCGCGGGCGAGGGCCTGCTGATCCGTCCCTGCTCGAGTGTGCATAGCTTTTTCATGCGCTTCCCGATTGACGTGGTCTTCGTTGATCGCCACAACCGGGTGGTCGGTCTCACCGAGGCCATGCCGC
The DNA here is from genome assembly GCA_025057155.1 of Chloroflexaceae bacterium. NCBI lineage: Bacteria > Bacillati > Chloroflexota > Chloroflexia > Chloroflexales > Chloroflexaceae > Chloroflexaceae bacterium. Next base: position 259,674 of record JANWYD010000007.1, on the reverse strand, counting down.
CGAACCGGCCCTATGCCGGCGCCTGGGGGGCGCGATACGTGGTCGAATTGCCCAGTGGCACCATCGCCGCCACGGGAACGCGCGTAGGAGACGCGCTGTGTGTGGAGGAGACGCATACCCGGCCTTGATCTGCGGTATCATGCTCCTATGGCGGCGTGGCCTGCGCCCCGCCGCCTGAATCAAGAGCCTGTTCGCAAGGAGCGCTCCTGCATGCATATCCTCGTGACAAACGACGATGGGATTGATAGTCCGGGTCTGTGGGCCTTAGCCGGAGCTCTGCGCGAGGCCGGGCTGGGCACAGTGCTGGTCGTAGCCCCCGAGGAAGAGCAGAGCGGCATGAGCATGGCGCTGCCACCGCCGCGCCGCGACCTGACGTTGCGCCCCGTCCCCCCTCCCGATCCGATACACCGGGACATTCCAGCCTATGCTTTCAGCGGCACGCCGGTAGGCTGCGTGCTGGCCGGGATGCTGGCCAGGCTTGGCCCACGCCCCGATGTGGTGGTTTCGGGGGTTAATCGCGGGCTAAACAGCGGCACCAACGTGCTGCTGAGCGGCACGGTTGGCGCCGCGATGCTCGCCGCCCTGTGGGGCCTGCCGGCTATGGCCGTCTCGCAGATGTTCGTGGGCGATGCGCCGATGCCCTGGGGTACGGCCACCTGGGCCGCAGTGAAGAGCTTCCCTCTGCTCGAACGGTTGCGGGGGCGCGGCCCGGTGGTGCTCAATGTGAATGCCCCTCACCTGCACGACATCGCCGATGTGCGCGGCTTTCGACAGACCCGCCTCTCCGATTTCTTTTATGGCCACGTTGTGGATATGGAACTGGAGCCCGACCCGGCTGACGGCGATGGTCGGCGACGGCTGCTGATCCGCTTTGCGCGCGATCGCATTCCCGAATTCCCCGATTACACCGACGATGGCGCAGTCCGCTCGGGCTATGTGTCCATCTCCGTGCTTACCCCTATGGGGGTCGCCACCGACCTCGACCTCAGCGCGGCGATCGAGCGCCTGTGAGGTGTCCTCACCCTCCTCCCTGCCTCCTCCCTCTCCACCTGCGGTGGAAAGCGAGGGGGGCGCCGAACGCAGCAAGGCAGGAGAGGGCGAGTCGTCTGTGACCTGCGTTTCCTTGCTTTTCTGCCCCCTCCCAGCCTCCCCCCGTTGGAGGAGGAGCCGGACTCCCTCTCCCAGCGGGGGAGGATCAGGGAGAAGGTGGGAGATTTAGTGAAAAACCAGTTCACAGACTGGCGAAGAACGAGGCCCCGCTGCCGGCTGGAGGAGCATGGGGGAAAGCGGGTTTCCCCATGCCTCTGCCGGATGGGTTGCGTGCAACCCGACGGAGTATGATAAGAACATACGGGCACGGCGGCGATCGTCAGAGGAATGAGGTAGGCGCGTGAGCAGCATTGATATGTCCGAACTACGGGCGTGGGTGCGGGAAGCAGGGCTCCACGCCCGTCGCTACTTTAACAACGTGGAGGCGCAGCGTAAGGCCGACCGGAGCTGGGTGACCCGGGCTGATCTGGAAGTCGAACAGTTCTTGCGCGAGCGAATTGCTGCCCGCTATCCAGAGCATGGGATCATTGGCGAGGAACAGGGGTTGGAAGCGACCGACCGCGAGTTCGTATGGTGCCTGGACCCGATTGACGGCACCGGGTCGTTCGTAGCGGGCTTGCCCACCTGGTGTGTTTCGGTGGGCCTGCTGCGCGATGGGCAACCCTGCCTGGGCGCGATCTATCTGCCTATTCTCGATGACTGCTACTGGGCCGAGGCAGAGGGGCCGGCCTATCGCAATGAGACGCCGATCCACGCCAGCAGAACCACGACGATTGACAACAACGACTGGATCAGTATTTCATCCTACGCGCATCGCCAGTTCCGGATCGACTTTCCGGCGAAGACGCGGAGTCTGAGCAGCGTAGCGGCGGATTGCTGCTATGTGGCTCGCGGCAGTTCGCTTGGCGCGCTGATCGGGCGGGCCAATCTGTGGGATCTGGCAGCCGGCCTGGCGATCAGCCGCGCCGCCGGGGCGGTCGCCGTAGGGTTAAGCGGAGCGCCGCTGGACACAACGCAACTCCTCGATGGGCGCAAATTGCCCGAGCCGATCATTATCGCCCCGCCACAACTGGTGGACCTCCTGCGAGGTTACATCTCGCGGCGCTGATGCGCGCTGGCGTCTGCTATTCCGGCGCGGCCATGGGTGCAGTGGGCGCAATGCACGTCCCCCTCGATGTTCAGTCGCTCTGGGGAGCGCGCAGAGGGCGATTGAGACCCACCTGCAGGCGCCATTCGGCCAGGGAGGAGCCGCTGGCAGCGGCATACACGTCGGTGAGGGCAATAGCGGCCAGCTCCCAGCTGTGGCGACGCTCCACGAGACGGCGGGCGGCCCGCCCGAGGCGTCCGCGGACGGGCGGTTCGTTCAGCAGAACCAGAGTAGCCCGCGCCAGGTCGAAGGGACCCTCGGCGACGAGCAGTTCCTCGCCGTCGCGCCCGCCTACATCGAGGGCTAGGCGCTCGCAGGCAGCCAGGGGCAGCGCGGTGGCCATGGCCTCCAGCGCGCTGTGAGGTGTGGTCGCGGTTGGCGCCACGGGCGCCAGAGCCAGGGTGGCGCCGGTCAGATAGATGCGCGCGTCACGCACAGGGTTGACGAAGGTGACCCGCGGATCGGCGGTGAGAACACTACGCAGACGCCGGTCAGAGGCTCCCAGCACCGTCAGGCGCACTTCGGGGCGCGTGCGCCAGATTATGGCGAGGGTAGCGGCGGCCAGGCGCAGGGCATGGCGCGCCTCGGAGCGGCTCAGGTCACGCAGATCGAGCAGCAGGGTGGCGGGTTCGCGCAGGTTGAGCGGGGGGGCGAAGCGTTGCAGGTCAAGAGTGCTGGGCACCGTATAGATGTGTGCGTCGGTCGTCTCGCCGATCCCCAGAGCGCGCAGGGCGCAAAGGTCGTCTTCAGCGGTAAGAATAATATGCTCGAATGGCGCCAGCCGCCGGAACTCCTGCCGGCGGATGCGGGCCAGCCGGGCAACGCGCGTGACGCGGGCAAGGGGAGCGCTGATGCGGAGGGCGTGCTCCAGGCGCCGCGAGAAGCAGGTGACGGCATCTACAACCGTTGGTACGGGCAGAGGCCGGCCCAGTAGCATGGCCGCGCGGATGTCGAGGTGCGCCAGGTCGAAACGCTCGCTGGCGATAAGGTCAGCGACGACACCGGCAAGGTTGCGGCGGTGGCGCACGGGAATGACCTGCCGGCAGTAGCGGCTGAGGTCATCAAAGGTGGTGCCTGCCCGGTCGGCAAAGACGAGGGTTACGGTATGTCCGTAGCGGGCCAGGGCGGCGATAAAGCCATGGGTGCGCGGATGACCGAACGTAGGCGCCGCGCCGCAGACAAGAAGCACATCCATAGACACCCCCCTCGACAGGCGTACCGCAGCGAGCGGCTGACGGCGTTGTCATTCCAGAATGATTGTAGAGGTGGCAGATGAAAAGGGGTTGGCAGGAACGAGGTTGGCAGATTGCGTTCCTCTCATCAGCCGCGCCCTGTGCCACTTAGCGGTTCACCACAGAGCGCGCAGGGGACGGGCCGTATGAAACCCTCTCTGGCGGGCGCATGTCTGGCAGGATGAAGATTACTGAACTCTGAGGTTAAAGCGAAAGATGACCGATGAGACAGCCAGGATTTTGGATTTTGGATTGTTGTACATAGGTTCCTGACAAGATAGGGCGACGGCTGGCGGGTATGGAGCGATCACTTGCTCTGGTGGGGCTGAGCGGCGCAGGGAAGTCAACGCTGGCACGGATGCTGGCGGGGCAACTGGGATGGCCGGTGGCCGACACCGACGCACTGGTGGTGGAGCGGACGGGACTGTCGGTGGCGGAGATTTTCGCCCGGCAAGGCGAAGCGGCATTTCGCGATCTGGAGGCCGAGGCGCTGGCGCAGGCCCTGGAGCAGGGACCGGCAGTGGTGGCGACGGGCGGCGGCGTGGTGCTGCGGGCAGACAATCGGGCGTTGCTGCGGGCGCGGGCCTTTGTGGTGTGGCTGGATGCTCCTGACGCGGAGCTGGTGGAGCGGCTGCGCGCCCACGACGAGGAACGCCCGCTGCTCGCTGGCGACGCCCTGACGCGCCTGGCCGACTTGCGGGCCGCGCGTGAAGCGCTCTACGCGGAGGTGGCGCACCTGCGCCTGGAGACGGCGGGGATGGACCCGGCAGAGGCGGTCAGACGCATCTTGAGCGCCTGTCTACAGTAGGGCATCACCACGATCGCGTGTGCTATAATCCGCGGTTAGAGCACTGAGGGCGCTGAGGCCGCTGAGGCCGCTGAGCCGTCATCGTTGCGGATCAATCATTTCGAGAAATGCTGTAGAACGAAGAAGAACGTGCGAACGGGAGCGCGCCCCGTTATGGCCAAGATCGAGATCCACGCCTGGTATCGCCAGTACCGCAAGCTCAAGGCGCAGGCCGCCGACGCCATTTTGCTCTTTCGCTTCGGCGATTTCTACGAAACCTTCGACGACGACGCCAAACTGGTGGCCGAACTACTCGATGTCACCCTCACGCGCAAGGAATACGCCGTAGACAAGAGCAAACCGCGCGACAGTCAGAAGCTGTACGCTCCAATGGCGGGCATGCCGTACCACGCCGTTGAGCGGTACGTCAGCGAACTGGTGAGTCGGGGCTATCGCGTGGCGATCGCCGAACAACTCACCGAAACCGAGGCGACGCGCACCGACACGCGCCCGCGCTCGGTCTTCGCGGCGGCCATCCAGCCCGCGGCGCCCGGCGAGATCGAGCGCAGGATGGTGCACCGCGAGATCGTGCGCGTCATTACGCCCGGCACGGTGGTGGATCCGGGGATGCTGACGGCCACGGCGAATAACTACCTGGCCGCGGCGCTGGTTGAGGGGGCGCGCGCCGGCCTGGCCTACGCCGATCTCAGCACGGGGGAGTTTGCCGCCACCGAGTTCGGTGGCGAACGGGCCCTCCAGCAACTACAGGGTGAACTGGCGCGTCTGCAGGTCGCCGAGGTGCTGGTTCCCGAGGCTGAAGCGCTGCGCCCTCCAGGGCTGGCCCCTGTCGAGGCGCGGCTCACCCGTGACCTGGCGCCGATGACGCGCGATGAGCGCGAGGCGTTGCTGCCCCACGAGCGCGTGGCGCGCCGGCTCGACGGGGAGAGCGCAGCGCGCTGGTCGCGCGGGCATGTGACGGTGTGGCCCGCCTGGCGCTGGGATCTGGCCGAGGCGCGGGAGGTGCTGCGGCGGCAACTGCGCGTTGGCACGCTGGCGGCCTTCGGGCTCGATGAGCGGCCCCTCGCCACGCGCGCCGCCGGAGCGCTGCTGCAGTATGTGCACGAGACCCAGCGGCACCAGGCGGCACAGTTGAATACGCTGCGGGTCTATTCGATGGCCAGCTTCATGTTCCTCGACCCGCAGACGCGCCGCAATCTGGAGTTGCTGGAACCGGGGCGGCAGGGCGGGCGCACGGCGCTGGTGAACGTGCTCGACCGGACGCGCACGCCAATGGGGGCGCGGCTGCTGCGGCGCTGGATCGCCCAGCCCCTCGTGAGTCTGGCCCCGTTGCAGGCGCGCCAGGCTGCGGTGGCCCGGCTGGTGGAGCGCTCCATGGCACGGGCGGAGTTGCGCGAGGCCCTGGGCGCCGTCGGCGACATGGAACGGGCCCTCAACCGTATCGCCCAGGGGCTGGCCGTAGCAACGCCGCGCGACCTGGTGCAACTGCGGGCCTCGCTGCGCGCCCTGCCTGCGGTGCTCGCCGCCGCCGGGGCCGATCTGGCGCACCTCATCCCCGATGATGAGATGACGCCGGAAGCCGGCGCGGCGCCGCCACCAGAGGGCGCGGCGCCGGATGAGGAGTTGTTTGAAGCCGCAGGCGAGGCCACACCTCCACCGCCCATCCTCGACCCCTGCGCCGACGTGCTGGATCTGCTCGAACGGGCGCTGGACGATGAACCGCCGGCCTTGCTCGGGGCCTCGAATTACCTGCGGAGCGGCGATGAGGGCGGCGAACGTCCGCGGCGGGTAATCCGCCCTGGCTTCGAGCCGCGGATTGACGCCCTGGTGCAGGCCAGCCGCCATGCCCAGGAGTTCATTGACCGGCTGGAGGCCAGGGAACGCGAGCGCACCGGCATCAAGTCGCTTAAGGTGGGCTACAACAGCGTCTTCGGGTACTATATCGAGGTTTCACGCACGACTGACGAACGACTCATCCCCAGAGACTATGAGCGCAAGCAGACCCTCGTCGGGGCCGAACGGTACATCACTGCGGAACTGAAGGAGTACGAACAGATCATTGACCGGGCCAGGCTGCAACTCATCGAACTGGAACGCGAAGCCTTCGCGCGGCTCTGCGCGCAGATCAGCGCGCACGTGGAGCGGCTGCGCCGCGTCGTTCGGGCGCTTGCTCGCCTCGACGCGACGCAATCCCTCGCCGAGACCGCCGTGCGCTGCGGGTATACTCGCCCGCAGCTCGACGAAAGCACGCGCCTGCGGATCGTGCGCGGGCGCCACCCGGTGGTCGAACAGATGCTGGCCGAGCCGTTTGTGCCCAATGACATCGCCCTTGACACCGAAGAGGCCCAGTTGCTGATTATCACCGGCCCGAACATGGCCGGCAAGAGCACGGTGCTGCGGCAGGTGGCGCTAATCGTCCTGATGGCGCAGATCGGCTCTTTCGTACCCGCCGAGTATGCCGAAGTGGGCCTGGTAGACCGCATCTTCACCCGCATTGGCGCACAGGACGACATTGCGACCGGGCAGTCGACCTTTATGGTCGAGATGACCGAAACCGCCGCCCTGCTGCTCCAGAGCACGCGGCGAAGCCTGATCATCCTCGACGAGGTCGGTCGCGGCACCTCAACCTACGATGGCATGGCGATTGCCCAGGCCGTGATCGAGTACCTGCACAACGAGCCGCACCTGGGTTGTCGCACCCTGTTCGCGACCCACTACCATGAGTTGACGGCGCTGGAGGGGACGCTGCCGCGGGTGCGCAACTACCACATGGCCGCGGTTGAGCAGGATGGGCAGGTGGTATTTCTGCACGAACTGCGCCCCGGAGGGGCGGACCGCTCCTACGGCATCCACGTGGCCGAACTGGCCGGCATTCCCCGCGCGGTGACGGCCCGCGCCAGCGCTCTGCTGGCCGAACTGGAGGGGCGGCGAAGCCCGGCGATGCCGAGGAGCGCGAATGGTCGTCAGACAGAGGACCGGACGACAGCAGAGGTTGTGGAGAGGCTGGAGGACGCGCAAAGCCCCCTGGCAGCCGCAACACCCCCACGGGGGCGCCGGCGGGTCAACGCGCAGCTCAGCCTCTTCGAGGCGGCGCCCGGCCCGGTGCTGGAGTATTTGCGCCGGCTGAACATCAACGAGTTGACCCCGCTGCAGGCGCTGAACTTGCTGTACGAGTTGCAGAAGCTGGCGGGCAAGGCGGAGTGATGCGATTTGGGATTTGGGATTTGGGATTTGGGATGACCGTATCACGATTCGAAGGACTGGAGAAGACTTGTGGACGTAGTTCGCTTCCTCACGCCAGGTCTGAGCACCCGTCCTTCCGTGTTGACGATGGGGAAGTACGACGGCGTGCATCTGGGGCATCAGCAACTGATCAACACCACCGTCGAGCGGGCCCGCAGTCTGGGGATGCAGAGCGTCGTGCTGACCTGGGAGCCGCATCCGAACGCGGTGATCCGGCCCGATGTCCCGCTGCAACTGCTGACCAGTCTGGAGGAGCGCATCGAGCTGATCGCCGAGCTGGGGCCAGATCTGCTGATTGTGGCGCCGTTCACCGCTGAAACCAGGGCCACCAGCGCCGAGGAGTATATGCGGCAGATTGTCGCCGCGGCGCCGGTGCGCGAGCTGTGGGTCGGCGAAGATTTCGCGATGGGTCGCGGGCGCGCTGGCGATGTGGCTACGCTGATGACCATCGGGGTGGAACTGGGTTTCGCGGTGGGCGCGGTGCGCAAGGTCATCGTTGGCGGCGAGCCGGTGAGCGCGTCGCGGGTGCGCGAGGCGTTGCGCCGCGGCGCGGTTGATGAAGCGATGGCCCTGCTCGGGCGGCCCTTTGGTCTGCGGGGGATCGTAGTCGAGGGCGACCGGCGGGGCCGGACGATCGGCTTTCCCACCGCCAATCTCCGCATCGATCCGACGCATGTGCTGCCCGCCGATGGGGTCTATGCCGGTCATGTGTATCTCAACGGCGAAGCGCTACCGGCGGTGACCAATGTTGGTCTGCGCCCGACGTTCAATGGCTTGCACCGGACGGTGGAGGCGCACCTGCTGGACTGGAGCGGCGATCTCTACGGACGCTCGATCCGGGTGACGTTCCTGCACCGGCTGCGCGGCGAGCAGCGGTTTGATGGGCCGGCGGCCCTGGTGGCGCAGATCCGCCAGGACGCGGCGCGGGCGCGGGAGTTGCTGCGGCCATGAGCGCCTCCACTCGCTCGCCTGTTCCGGCACGCGAGGCGCCTCTGGTTCCCCCTTCGCCAGCGCTCCTGCGCGCCGCGCTGCTTGCGGGAGCGCTGCCCCTGCTCATCTGCACAACCCTCTGGCTCTCCCTGGCTTTGCCGCGCTCGTTGAGCCTCGATGTCGGTGCCATCGGCTCCGGCGACCGGATCTTCCTGCGCGGCGTGTACCAGCCCGAGATTGTGAACCCTGGCAATCCTGCGGCGCGCACCTACCGCTGGGCGCGGGGGGATGCCGAAGTGCTGCTGCCCCTGGGGCGGAACGCACCGGCGATCTTCAGCGCCGATATGCACGCCGCGCCGCAGCCCACGGACCGGCCGCTGGCTTTCGCCATGTACGCCGGCAATGAACGCTTACGCTTTGACGTGCCCGCAGCGGCGCGGAAATACCATATTCTGCTGCCACCCGCAAGTGTCGAGCAGGGCGTGATTCGGCTGCGCTTCGCCAGCCCGACGGTCAGCCCGCCAGGGGATGACCGGCGACTGGCGGTAGCGCTGGGTCAGGTGGGAGTGCGCCCGCTGCCGGGGCCGGCCCGTCCTGCGCTGGCCCCGTTGCTGGCCGAGGCAGCTCTGGTGGGTCTGGTGGTGGCGCTGTTCTGGGCCAACGGCGCGCGTATGGCCGGGATGGTCGCGGCGGGATTGGGCGCGACGGCTCTGCTGGCCGGTCTGAACGTGGCGGCGAGCGGCTGGATGGTTGTGGGAGTCTGGTCGCTGCTGCTGGTCGGGGCGACCCTGGCGGCAGCCAGTCTGGCAGCGCGCCGGCTGCTGTCCCGTGTCGCGCCCGCCGAGGCGCGGTTCGCGCGGCGCCTCTGGTGGATTACCCTGGCGGGCCTGGGGTTGCGGCTGATCGGCGTCAGCGCGCCGGGCTTCGCGTTCAACGACCTGGACATCCAGACGATCTTCCTCGGCAACGTGCTGCGGGGGGAGGTGTTTTTGTTTGTCGGGTCGCACGAGTTTGCCCGTGGGCAAACCTTCTACCCTAGCGGGCCGTACACCCTGGCGTTGCCGCTCCTCCTGCTCCATCCGAAGCTGCCCTTCGCGCTGCACATCGGCGCGGCGCTCGCCGATGCCTGCGGGCCGCCATTGCTGGCGCTGGTGGCGCGCGAATTGCATCTGGGGCGTCGGGCGGCGCTCATCGCAGCCGGACTGCTGGCGCCGCTCCCGGTGTTTCTGACGGCGATCTGGTGGGGGTTCCTGGGCAACATCAGCGGCCAGATGTTCCTGCTGCTGCTGCTCTGGCTGCTGTTGCGCTACACGCGCGCCCCGAGCCGGGCGGGGGCGGCCTTGCTGTTCCTGAGCCTCTGCCTGGTGCTGCTCTCGCACGTGGGAGTGTTGATCCTCACCGTTACCGCCGGGTTGCTCACGCTGGGCCTGGCCTGGCTGCGCCCGCGCCCCTCGGCGATGGCCTGGAGCGGGGTGACCCTGGCGGGCCTCGGCGCCCTCGGTGTATGCGCGCTGGTGTACCTGAGCGCGGTGGCGCCGCCGATGCTGGCGTCGGTGCAGACGATCATGCGCGACCAGCACCTGCTCTCGCCCGAGCGCATGGCCGAGCACCGGGCCTATCTGAACTACGTGCTGCCGGTGGCCGTCTGGCGGGGCATGGGTATGCTGCCCTTCCTGATGTTGCTGCCGGGGATTCCGCTGCTACTGCAACGGGCCGAGCGCCCGCTGGGGCGGGCGCTGGTGCTGGGATGGCTGATCACGCCCTTCATCTACGTGGCGGTGGATTACCTCAACACCATGCAGGTTCGGTATGTCTACTTTATCGCTCCACTATGCTGTCTGGCCAGCGCAGCGGCGCTGGGGCGACTGTGGGAGCGCCCGGCGGGGCGTCGGGTAGCGCTGGTGGCGCTGGCCTTGATCGTCTGGCTGGGAGCGTTTCTGTGGTACCGGGGCGCGGTGCTGGGGATCAAGATGTCGCTGGTGCCGTTGACGCATTAGGACACTGAGCCACTGAGGACGCTGAGCGGGTAATCATTTCGAGAAACGCGATAGCCGCCCAACGCTGCGCGCAGCCCTCTTCTCAATAGACGAACCCGGAGGCGCCGTGCAGCCTCGTGGCGGACCGCGCGGGCATCCATGGGGGAGTGTGAGGTGCGGCCATGCAACGTACACTGACCAGGCACAACGCCGTAACAGGCGCGCTTGTCTTCGCGTTGGCGCTGACGCTGGCCGGCGCGGTCGGCTGGCGGTTGCTGCTGCGCGGTTTCTTGCGGCGTTACTATGAGCAGACGTATGCGCCAATTCGATTAGCGGCGACGGATGTGGGCGACTATCCGGCCGAACAGCATCTGCGCGACGTGCCCTGGATCGCCGCCGATGTCCCGGCCTGCCAATCTACCAGCCTCCAGATGATCGCCGCGCAGCGCGGCGCCCTTTGCTCCCGCGCGCATATTGATTTTCTCATGGCCTTCACCTACGGGTTCAGCGCGATCCCGAGGACGAACATGTTCTTGCCCTGCGGCGTCGATCCCGAAGTGGGCCTGCGTGACGCGGCGCCCTACCTGGGCCTGCGCCGACGTTACTACGTGACCGACGACCCGGCGCTCTACGTCCGGGCGCTGCGTTCCTTCCTGGCCCGCGGCTACCCGGTGCGCGTGGCCCTGGACATGGGCGCGCTCTACGGCGCATCCACGTTCATCGCCCATAGCGACGTGTTAATTGGCTATGACGCCTCCGGATTCTACCTGTACGAGACCGTCTGCGTCCCGCCGGCCACCTGTGCGCCTGGCGAGCGCCCGCCGGGCGAGATCGGGATCTACATCACGGAAGCGCGCCTGCTGCAGGCGGTGACCAGCCTGGCGCGCCGGTTCGCCTATCCGTGGCGTTACTCGCTCACGATCTTCGAGCCCGGTCCGCGGGCCGACGATCTGCGACCGGTCTGGGAGCGCCTGGCGAACGCCACGCTGGGCGGCAATCGCTACGGGCCGCCCACCGGCGTCGTGGTGCTGGAGCGTGTGGCCGACCAGATCGAACGGCGGGGATCGCGCTATCCCGTTGCGGCGATCAAGGAGAGCCTGGAAAGCGCCGCGCGCTTCCGCCGCGACAACGCGCGCTTCCTGCGCGAACGCTTTCCGGACGAAGCTGATATGGCCCGGGCGGCCGAACGGCTCGAGCAGGCGGCGGACGGCTATGCCATCGCGCTCGCGGCGCTCGGCGGCGGGGTCGCCGACCGGCGCGGGGCGAGGCGGATCGCGACCGCGCTGCGCGAAGCGGCGGCAGCCGAGCGCGCGGCGGGCGCGGCGTTCCTTGCCAGGGCCAGTGGTGGTGCGCAGTACCTGGCACAGGAGCGGCAGGGCGCGCAGTAGAGATTTCACGGCTCAACCAGTGGACTGATTACTATCAGATAAAACACCGGCGAAGCGAAGAGCAAGGCGTCGAAACGATCGAGAACCCCACCCTGGGCCCCCAGAAGGGTGCTAAAATCTTTTATCCCAAGCGCGCGCTTCCAGCTCGACTCGACCAGGTCGCCGATCTGCCCTGCGATTCCGAGCGCTGCTCCGACGCATACGCCAGTTACAACCGACCAGCCGATCGTCGTACTCAGCACCCCTCCTAACATGACGGCACAGACGAATCCGCCGATTGCACCAGCGACGGTCTTGCCCGGACTGATCTGCGGCGCGAGTAAGCGTCCGCCAAGCAACTGCCCGGTAATCTGGGCAAAGGCATCATTCCCGGCAATAATCAAATAAAGAAAGACGACTCTGAATCCGCCATCCTCGCCGTGCCAGAGCCAGAGGAGCGGCGCCAGGCAGATGGGGAGGTATACCATCGCGCCCGCAATGCCCATCACACGCGGGCCAGTCCGTCCACGTGCATCGATCAGCGCGCCGGCGGCCAAGGCCAACAGCAGCATTCCCAGCCAGATTGACAGATACGCTGAGAGGGTCAACCATTCGGCAGCGAGCACCAGACTGACGGTAGCTGCCGTCAGAACGATGCGCTCGTGTATGCTTAACCGGAGCGCCCGTGCGATCTCCCAACTGGCGCCACCCCCGATCAAAGCGAGCAATAGCGCCAGGCCGCGCCATGACGGTGGCAGCCAGGCGGCGGCTACAAAGATCAAATTTAACACGATGTAGGTCGGGTACTTCCTCCACACACCCGGCCCGCGGTCGGCGGCCCGCAGCCAGCGCCGTGCCAGCGTCAACCCGATGCTTAGCGCCAGAAACGCGGCGTAGATCAGCAACACCTGAAGATGCCGGTCGCTCATGGCGATCAACCTGTTGACCGGCAGTAGCAACACAGGCGTTGTGGGAGCACGCGCACACGCAACTCGCGAACATCCTCCCAGATCTCGCCATCCAGCATGAGGCGCAATGACGTAGCGGAGCGAATACGTATTGAGCGGGCGCGAGTATCGCGCCCGCTTCGATACATATGGGTGTGTGACAGGACGGCCAGATTATTGAAGATCTGCTGCCAGAAGCTGTTTTCAGCGAGCAGCAGATCAAATTGGCCGTCCAGCAGGCTTGCGTTGGGAAACGCACAGAAATTGCCTGCGTACCTGGTGTTATTTATCATCAGATTGGTAAGGCGCATCTCCAGAGGCGGTGATCCGTCGATCTCGACTGCCAGCGTCAGGTCTGGCATGCGCGCAGTCTGGACGATTGAGGCGCCAATGTAGCGGAACGCGTTGAGCGCACGTGGGAGTCGCCCGGCCAGCACCACGGTTTCGGCTGCATACCCTAATGACAGGGTGCTGACCATCAAACGGCAGATCCGTTCATAGGGCGTATCGAACAGAACCTGGAGCAGATCGACGGTTTGCCGCCTTTCTGCACGATAGGCGGCCAGAGCGTGATCGATGGAGACGATCCCAAGATCGCGGGCCAGCCCGTTGCCGGTCCCCCCGGGCAGCACCAGGAGATACTGGCGGTCGAGACGCATATGATTGACCGCCTCTGCAACCGTCCCATCGCCTCCAACGACCGCTATTCCGTCCGCGTCCGGGGCCTCCCTGAGAAGTTCGGCGATGTGTTCGTAGCTGCGCGTGAAGGCGACATTGCTTCCAAGCTCGCGTTGCATACGGTGGCCAATTTCCCGCATCCATCCATGCGTATGATGGCCAGCGGATGGATTGACGACCACCAACCATTTCTGCGGCACCGACTGGAGCACGGCAGGGAAGTTGAGCCGCTCGACGCATTGCCGACGAAAGTCAACATCAGCGATGAAACGCATCATCTTCCCCATCGAGTATGTTATGCTCACCTGGAGAGCCGGCGCCGGAGAACGAAGAGGATTGAGCCCATATGTTCATCCACGTGCGAGCAGATCAACTGCAACAGCAAGCCTTCGGTTGAAGATATGATAAACATGCCCATTGCGAGGTAGAACAGCGTCAAACTATACTGCTCGGCGATAAATGCATGCGACGCGAAGAGATACATGAGCACGGAGCCGTAACGTTTGGAATGCAGATGCAGATTGGCGAAGCGGCGAAACTTGAGGGCGCCAACCAGGAGCGAGGCAAAATAGAGCGTAATGCTGATGATCCAGATCAGGCCGTGATCGTGGTATACCGCAGGCTTCAGCATCCAGAGCCATATCAGGCCTGATGGAATGAGGAGGTTGTCCGCAAGCGAGTCGAGCTTGCTGCCAAATGGCGAGACCTGGCCGAGACGCCGTGCGACATGGCCATCCAGCACATCGGTCGCAAAGGAGATGATCAGGCCGATGCCCAGCACGATCGACAACTTCAGGAATGCGCAGATCCACAGGATCGGCAAAAGAACGATCCGCGCCGCCGTCAGTTGATTGGGAAGCAGCTTCATCTGCTCAGAAAGAAACATCAACCGCTCACGCATAGCGGCATCGCTTTCTTTAATAGGTCTTGTAGGTGTAGCCTTCCTGTGAGACCCTGCGCAGCGTTCCACGAATCCAGTATGCCAGAGTGCGTATAAAGCCATGATGCTCGAAGCCGCGGGGCGAATTCCACAGGATCATGCGCGCGCAGAAACGTCCTTGATAGGCGGATTGCCGCCAGAACCTTCGGCTGAACCAGTATCCTTCGCCAATCACCGGTTCGTAACCGCCCAGTTGTAGAAACAGGTCGCGCCGGATCGCCAGGTTGTTGCCCGTAAAGACCATGCGCCGGAAGAACACCTGTGATACCGCGACCGCAACAACAACGCCAACCACATACAGGTTGTACCAGAGTCGTTTCAGCAGGCTCGCATGGACATAGATGCTTGGCCCCAAAACAGCGCCGATGCCGGATCGCGCAAAACAGCGCCGCGCGCTTCGTAGCCACCCCTTCGACAACCTGCAGTCAGCGTCAATAAAACAGACGATATCTCCACTTGCCGCCAGCGCACCTCTATTGCGGGCATGGCTGAGGCCGCGTTTTTCCTCGCGAACGACAATGCATCCCAATTGTTGGGCAAGCGCAGCCGTTTGATCAGTGCTGCCATTGTCAACTACGATAATTTCATGGGGCTGATCCTGCTGCGCCTGGATCGAACGAATGCAGTCCTCAATGAACATTTCTTCATCGAGCGCCGGAATCACAAACGAAAAGCGCAGGGGACGCGGCCGTGGGGGAGCATGCCGGCGATAGATATGAGACGCAAGCAACCGGCGGAGCGGCCAGCAAGGTTCGTGGGTGCTAGGCGATGCTGTGCGCCTGTCCATTGGGCGCTTTCCGTTTATACTCAGGGATGCTATTACTATACCTAAAAGCTTGATGATCAGTCAAGTCTTTTTCTGTACATTATTGAGTAGTCTGTGAAGTGAGTTTCCTGGCCTGTCCGCCCCCTCCCAGCCTCTGTGCCGTGCCATCCTCCGCTCGTCGCTGGTTTTGGGTGTGATGAACATGCGGTTGGCGACGACTTATGCCATCTCCTGGTCGCGCTGGTCGGCCAGAACGGTGGTTGACACATTGCGCCGGCCCTCGGCGTTGCGGGGGGCAATCACAACGATGCTCTCCTTCCGCAGCACCAGTTGCACCGGCGTGCCGGGGAACAGCGGCAGGGTGGTGTATGACGAGGCCGGATGGGCCACCTCGATCAGGTGGCCATCGCCGAGGGCCACGCGCAGGTGGTGCAGGTGCCGTCCAGGCCGCCGTTCGATCACCTTCCCTTCCAGCAGGTTCTGCCCGAGCATGCGGTTCAAGGGGCGATCGGGGTAGATCAGCCGGATGTCTTCCGGGCGAATGTAGGCCGTCACCTCCGCCCCCGGCGGCAGATCGAGCGGCGGCGCGGCCAGCAGCTTCCCATCCCAGTCGAGCACCGTCTGCGCCGGAGTGACCTCCACCACCCGCGCCGCAATCGCGTTGGGAATCCCCAGGATCTCCAGGACCCGACGGTTGGCCGGACGGGTGAAGACGTCGTCCAGCCGTCCAATCTGCTCCACGCGCCCGTCGCGAACCACGGCCAGGCGGTGGCCGACGGCAAAGGCGTCGTCGAGGTTGTGGGTTACGTAGATCACGATCAACCGCTGTTCGGCCTGGAGGGTGCGCAGATCGGCGTGGAGGCGCTCGCGGATGCGGCGATCCAGCGCCGAGAAGGACTCGTCGAACAGGAGCACGCGCGGCTCGGCCGCCAGGGCGCGGGCAATTGCCACGCGCTGCTGCTGCCCGCCTGAAAGTTCATGCGGCATGCGCCGGGCGAGGTGCTCCAGGCGCATGCGCTCAAGCAGCGCCATGGCGCGGGTGTGGGCGTCACGCCGCCCGGCCAGCGGAAAGGCCACATTCTCCAACGCTGTCAGATGCGGAAAGAGAGCGTACTGCTGAAAAACATAGCCGACCCGGCGCTTGCGCGCCGGAAGATGGACCGAACGGGCCCCCGGCTCGCGCTGGAAGAAGAGCGTGTCATCGAGGGCGATCCGTCCCCGATCCGGGCGCATCAACCCGGCGATGGCCTGCAGCGTCTGGGTCTTGCCGGCCCCCGACGGCCCGAAGAGCACCAGGATTTCGGCTCCGACGCTGAACTGCATCTGGAGCAGCATCGGCCCGAGGCGTTTTTCAAACTCCACCTGTAATTGTGGGGCCATGGATCGCACCCTTTGCGCCTATCCGTATCTCCGGGGTATCCGATGATGTTCTGGGAGAGCCAGGCCCGCCCTGCGGCAGGGGCGTGGGGAAACCCGGTTTCCCCACCCTGCCCTCCCCACACGGGGGAGAGGGAGATTTCCGGGAGGGCAAGGCCCTCCTCGGGCCCGCCCTGCGGGAGGGGCGCGACGACTCACTCATCAAGCGCGTCCGAGCGGGTCTCACGGCGGGCGCGCTGTGGCGGCGGCTCCAGCCAGCGCACCGAGAGCAGGCCGACGAAGGCCAGGCCGGTCATCACCAGCACCATCAGGTGCGCATCGGCATAGCGCTGGGCCTGGACGGCATCGTAGATCGCCACCGGGAGCGTCTGGGTCCGTTCGGGGATATTGCCGGTGACCATCAGCGTCGCGCCGAATTCGCCAAGGGCCCGCGCGCCGCCGAGGATCATGCCGGCCAGGATGCCGCGCCGGGCCAGCGGCAGGGTGATCTGCCAGAAGATGCGCCATTCGCTCGAACCCAGGGTGCGTGCGGCGTTTTCCAGGACCGGATCAACATTCGCCAGCGCCGCCCGACTGCTCTGTATCATCAATGGCAACCCGACCACCGTCGCGGCGACCACGGCGGCCGGCCAGGTGAATAGAATGCGCACGTTGAACCATTCTACCAGCGGGCTGCCACGGCCAAGGGCCAGCAATAGATAGTAGCCGATTACACTTGGCGGGAGCACCAGCGGAAGCAAGAGGAGCGTCTCGAAGACAATTTGCCCCGGCAGCCGGACGCGGGTGAGCAACAGGGCCAGCGCCAGACCGAGCACGGTGATGCAAACCGTCGCGATCGTTGTCACCTGGACGGAGAGCCAGAAGGCGGGCCAGTTCATTCGACAATCTCATTGGGAAGAATAAAGCCGTACTTCTTCATGATAGCGTGCCCATCGGGGCCGTTGACAAAGGCAATGAACTGGCGGGCCTCGGCCTCGCGCGGCGTGCCCTTGATCGCCGCGACCATCTGGATCAGCGGGTGGTCAGGGTGCAACTCCGCCGGAATAATCGTCCAGGAACCGTTCCCCTGCACACTGAGCGACAGCGCCACGATGGCCACATCAACATTGCCTGTATCGGCCAGGGTGAGGGTCTGGGCGACGTTCTCGCCGTACACCAGACGCGGCTCAACGGCCCCCCAGATCCCGGCGCGCTCCAGGGCCTCCTTCGCTGCCTGGCCGTAGGGGGCGTGTTCGGGGTTGGCGATGGCGATCCGCGCATAGACCGGGGCGACCAGGTCCTCGATACGTTCGGGTTTATTCGGGCTGTCGGGGCGCGTCCACAGTGTCAACCGGCCCTGGGCGTAGACCTGCATGGTCTCGGGAATGACCAGCCCTTCGCGGTTCAGATCCTCGATAAACGACTTGTTCGCCGCATAGAAGAGGTCTATCGGCGCGCCGCGCTCGATCTGCTGGGCAAGCTGGCCGGTTGAACCGAAGTTGAAGATCACCCGGATGCCGGTTTGCTGCTCGAACAACGCGCCGATCTCCCGGAATGCCGGCGTCAGGTCAGCGGCGGCTGCGACGACAAGTTCCGAGGTCGCCTGCGCCGCGGCGCCGCTCGCGGGCCGATCCGCAGGCTCGCCCGTCCGCGGCGCGCCGCAGGCGGCGAGCAGGAGCAGCAGGATGCCGGTCAGGGGGATGAGGATGGACAATTTCACGGCGCCTCCAGCATAAATAGTCTGTGAACGAAGTTTCCTTGCCTTTCCGCCCCACTCCCAACCTCCCCCCGTTGGGGGGAGGAGCCGGACTCCCTCCCCCGGCGGGGGAGGGTTGGGGAGGGGGCGGAGTTACGGAAAGATTTAGTTCACAATAAATGCCATTGCGGATTCTGGATCCTGGATTTTAGATTGCTGGATATGGCGTTTCGATTCGACCTGGGGATGACGCGCAGGCATCGTCTTCAACAGGAGTTGGCATACCACTGCGCGCTTCACCTCCCCACCTCCCCGCCTCCACAGTTCCCCACCTCCCCGCCTCCACAGTTCCCCACCTCCCCACCTCCACAGATTCACGCCTCTTCCCGATAAGCCGGAACGCCGGGTCGCCGCCGGTTCAGGGCCGCACCCCCCACAGGCGCACCGTGCCATCAGTGGCCGCCGAAGCCAGAAACGTTCCATCGGGGGCAAACGCGACGGACGTGACCGCGCCGGGGTGACCGGGCAGCGTTGCCACTGCCTGGCCCGTCGCGACCTCCCAGAGCAGCGCCTGACTCTCCGGGATGCTCGCGTTGCGCGTCGTGGCGGTGGCCAGCAGCGCACCGTCCGGGCCAAAGGCGAGGTTGCGAAACAGGCGATCGGGGTCGTCGAGCTTCAGGGTGCGGATGGCCTCGCCACGGGCCACGTCCCAGAGGATCACGCTGTCGAGGGTGAGCGAGGCCAGCACGGCGCTGCCGGGCGCGAAGGCCACCTGATCTACGCCCGACATGGCGCTCTTGTGGGTAAAGATCCGCAGTTCGGTTCCGTTGGCGGCATCCCACATGCGGACCTCGGTATCCACGCCCATGGCCACGAAGCGCCCGTCGGGCGAGAATACCGGCGCCGAGGAACTCGGCGTGCCGCTCAAGGCGCCCCCCAGCGTTGGCGGGGTGTCAATCGCCCAGATCCGCCCGCCGGTGGTCAGATCGTAGAGCAACAGGCGCCGCGAGGCGGACATCACGAAACTGGTCCCCGTGGGCGACACCGCGAACGCGGGTGAGTTGGCAGGCAGAGCAAGCAATGTCAGCGCATCGCCGGCAACATCGCGCAGGCCAATACGATCGCCCGGCTCAGCCGCCGGTTCCGCGCGGAGCAGCGCCTGGCTGCCATCAGGCGTGAAGGCGACCGCCGGCACGTTGGCCCAGACGCGCCAGCGCGCCTCGCCACTGCCGAGATCCCAGAGAATACTCTCCTGGCCCCCCGCCGTCGCCAGGGTCGCTCCGTCGGGGGCAATCGCCACCTGCCGCAACGCGGCGGTGAAGGCGCGCACCAGAGGCGCAGCGTCGGGCACGGCCAGATCCCAGACTATAAGCCGCTCGGGGCCAGCCGCCATCAGGCGGTTGCCATCAGGAGCGAAGGCCAGCGCGGCGCCGGAAAGTCCAGGCGCGACCTCGGCGGGCACGGCGAGCGGCGGCAACTCGCGCCACTCCGGGAGGCCCCAGCGGCGCACCACTGGTCCCTCAATCGCTGCGACCTGCCGACCGTCAGGGGCGGCGGCAATCCCCGCCAGGGTTCCCAGATCACGGAGCTTGTGACCACTCTCCACGTCCCACAGGCTGGTCCCGCCGCCGTTCTCCTGCACGATCAGCGCCGACGCGCCGGGGACGAAGAGCAGCGTTTCGACCTGATAGGTGATACCGGTGAGCGTCTGACGGGTGGCGCCCGAAGCCAGGTCAACCAGGGCGACGCTGAGCGCCGGAGGCATGGTGGCGAAATCGGCACGACCGATAGCCAGGAGGCGCCCGTCAGTGGAGAACGCGACAGCCCCGGCAGAGGGTTCGGTCACGGTGCGGACCTCGCGGCCCTGCGCATCGGTGATGACCAGGCGCCCATCCTCGACAGCGATCAGGTTGCTCCCAACCTGTTCGATGCGGGCGGCGTGGAGAGCAAGGAGCGCGCCAGCGGGCGCCAGGGTCAGGCGCGCTGTGAGGGGGATGGGCACGGGCATGGCGCGATCGGCGGCCACGTCCCAGATCAGCAGTTCGTCCAGAGGCGCCGTGGGATCGAAGCTCTGCAGCAGGAGGCGCTGTCCCGGCAGGACGCCGGCGGCCAGCCGTGGCGGCTGGGGGCCGAAGAGGGGGCCGATCTGGCCGGTGGCCGGATCGCAGATGGCGAGGCCCAGATCGGTGGAAAGGGCAATACGCCCGTCGTCGAGCCAGAAAGCCGCCCGCGGCGCGCCAATCCCGCCGAGCGTGGCCAGGGTGGCAGCCTGAGCAGCGTTTGCGGGGGTCAGGGGCGTCAGCGGGCCGGCCAGAGGTTGCCCGGCGAGCCGGTTCAGCGGAACAATGGGCGGCGGCGGGGGCAAGGGCGGCGCAGTGGCGGGCAGGGGCGCCAGACCGTTGCACCCGGTCAACAGGAACAGGAGCCAGCACCCGAGCCGGCGCCAGCGGAAGCGGAAGGGCGGCATGGAGGAGCCTTTCTGCGATGCGCCCGGTGGGACGTGCGTCTCGCCGGGATACTGGATGCACACGGCGCGTTTCTCCGCCAATTTGAGGTTGCAACCGGGCTTCCAAAGCTCAGGATAGCGCATCCAGCATGGATTGCAGTATAACAAATCTCGCGCGCGGCGACGTGGCCGGACGAAGCGGGGGACAGGCCGCTCCGCAGGCGCCGGCGGACGGTTGGCGCGCCGGTTTAAGAAAGATTGTAAGGTCACGCTTCCGGGATGCGGCATACGAACCACCGTTCGGCGGCATCGGTTTGCGACGCGATGGTCAATCCGGAAACAACCGTGGAACATACCACAGGTAGAAGAGCATACCGGCGAGTTCCACGAGTGATTGCAGGACGATCACTGGAATAACCAGGTGCATAGTCTCAGGCAATGCCAGGGCAAAAGGGAGCACGACAAACGAGTTTCGCGTTCCCATGCTGAAACAGAGCGTGCGCGCGGGTCGCGCTTCGAGTTTGAGCAGCCATCCAAGGACGCGGGCGATCAGCAGGACCAGCGCCAGATAGCCGAGGTAGATGAGCACAATATGCCCAAGCGACATTGCGACCTCGAGCGTGAGGCGCTGGATGTTGGCTGCCGCGATGAGCCAGAGGGTGAGTCCCAGCAGTGGCGCCGGCGCGTGGCTCATGAGCGCTATCCAGCGTGCGCCGGGCCGGGCGCTCTCCGCCCAGCGTTCGGTCAGCCACGCGAGGGTAAGGGGAATAAGGATCAGTCCGACAAATACGGCGGCAAATGCCTGCGATTCGATGATTGCAGCGGTTTCCGTTCCCGCTACGAGCCAGATCAATGGCGGCAACAGCGCCATCTGCGCCAGCAGCAGCAACGGTGTGGATGCCAGCGCCAGCCGCGCGTCGCCCCTGCCTAGATGGGTAAAGGTCACGTACCAGTCAGTACAGGGCGCCAGCAGGACCATGGCGACACCCAATCTGAGGACGGGATCGTCGCCGATCGTCGCCATCAACCCCCATACCACCGGCGGCACGATCAGGAAATTCGCCCCCAGAATGATCAGCAGCAGGCGTGGCTGGCGCCAGATTTGACGGAGGTGCAGCAGCGGAATCTGCGTAAACGTCGCGTAGAGCAGGCTGGCCAGTGTGGGCCAGAGCAGCAGTTCGAGCCAGGGCGACGCTCCCGGCAGCGCCGCGCCGAGCAGCGCCCCGCTGATAATCGCCAGGAGGTACACCCCCAGTTGGGCGCGTTCCAGGAGCGGTCGTTGCATTGTCTGAGCGCCTTGCCGGCGCTTTGGTGCGTCCCGTTAGACATGGTTTCGCTGCGCGGCTGTTTGCGGGTGACCGTTCGGGGGCTGGTTCTGGCAGCTACAATGCTGGAACCGGCGAACAAGCTCTTTATCGGACGGTCTGGCCACTGCCAAACCCCGCTGCGGGCGGCTGTATTATACAGTGATAAGCCTCACATACTCAAACGATCGAGCAGTCCCATACTCCAGAGATGGTCGCCATGCCGATGGTTCGTCAGCCGCTCAGCGGCGCGACTTCGGCCTGGAGTTTCCGGCCAGGCTCTATTTGCCCGGCAAGATGGCCCCTCGGCGATGCGCGCGCTCATCGAGGCGCAGCGCGCTACGCCAGCGAGCCTGCTGGCGAGGCTTCAGGAACGCACGGCGACGCTGGAGCCTGAGCGGAGCTGCGACTGTCTGGTTCTGCGCTATCACATCGGGCGGTTGGAGGCTGCGTTGCTGTGGCCCGACGCATGGGGTAGTGCATGACAAAGAGAGCAGCCTTGTTCAGCATCAACCTGTGGTTACTCACCCGAATTTAGTTTTTACTTAATATTTATTTTATACTCACTTAACCTTCTGGCGCTAGGGTAATACCTGCATCCAACTACATTCATGCCTGTCCCCGCGGAACCGCTGTGCCTGGAAGGAGAGGGGTATGCTCAGGAGCCTCGGGTTGCTGGTGCTGGTGTTCGGCGTGCTACTTTCGGCGTGTGGCGGCGGCGGCGCCGGCGGCGGCGGCGCCAGCGGTGGCGGCGCGGCGAGCGATGCCACGTCGGGCGAAATTACCGTGTATACGGCCCTCGAAGACGATCAGATTGCCGTGTATCTGCCGCTCTTCAATGAGAAGTATCCCAACATCAAGGTCAACATCGTGCGCGACTCGACCGGCGTGATTACCGCCCGGCTGCTGGCCGAGAAGGATAATCCGCAGGCCGATGTGGTGTGGGGCCTGGCCGCTTCCAGTCTGTTGCTGGCCGATCAGCAGCAGATGCTCGAACCCTACGCTCCCGCCGGCCTGGAGAAGATCCGCGCCAACTTCCGCGACAGCGCCAATCCGCCCCACTGGGTGGGGATTGACGCCTGGTTCTCGGCCTTCTGCGTCAACACCGTCGAGCTGGCCGCCAAGGGCCTGCCCATGCCCGCGAGCTGGGAGGATCTGACCAACCCGGTATACCGCGGTATGATTGTGATGCCCAACCCCAACTCTTCCGGCACGGGGTACCTGTCGGTCTCGGCCATTCTGCAAATGAAAGGCGAAGAGGAAGGCTGGAAATACCTTGACGCCCTGCACGAGAACATCGCCGCCTACACCCACTCCGGTTCCAAACCCTGCAAGATGGCCGGCGCCGGCGAGACGGTGATCGGCATCTCGTTCGACTACCGCGCTATCAAGCAGAAGGCTGAGGGCCAGCCTATTGAGGCGGTCTTTCCCACCGAAGGCTCGGGCTGGGACATCGAGGCCAATGCCCTGATCAAGAAGGCCAGCATCAAGCCTGCGGCTCGCACCTTCCTCGACTGGGCGATCAGTGATGAGGTGATGGTCAAATACGCCGCCAGTTACCCCATCACGGCCGCCGAAACCACAGTGGGTGTGCCGGAAGGCTACCCGCCCGACCCGATCAAACAGTTGATCCCCAACGACTTCAACTGGGCCGCCGCCAATCGCGAGCGCATCCTGACGGAGTGGATGCGGCGCTACGATACCAAGTCTGAGCCGAAGTAGGGCAACCCTCCAGGTTGCGCGCAGGGTCCGGGAGGGTTCGCGCCCTCCCGGAAACATCCTTTGCCAGAGATGGTCTCAACCGGCATGGCACACGCTTACTTACAGATTGACCGCGTCAGCAAGCGCTTCGACCGCACCGTAGCCCTCGATGATGTCACCCTTGAGATTGGCGAGGGGGAATTCGTCTTCTTGCTGGGGCCGAGCGGGTGCGGCAAAACCACACTGCTGCGGATCATTGCCGGATTGGAAGAACCGACCTCCGGGCGCGTCATCCAGGCCGGGCAGGACGTGACGCGCCTGCCCCCGTCCAGGCGCAATTTCGGCATCGTCTTTCAATCGTATGCTCTGTTTCCCAACCTTACCGTCTTTCAAAACGTTGCCTACGGCCTGGAGAACCGCCGTGAACCCCGCGCGAAGATCCGCGCCCGTGTGGCGGAGATGCTGGAACTGGTGGGCCTGTCAGAGTACGCTTCCCGCTACCCTGCGCAACTGAGCGGCGGGCAACAGCAGCGCGTCGCGCTGGCGCGCGCCCTGGCGATTTCTCCCGGCCTGCTCCTGCTCGACGAGCCGCTCTCGGCGCTGGACGCGCGGGTGCGCGCCAACCTGCGCATCGAGATTGCCCGCCTGCAACGGCAGCTTGGCATTACTACCGTAATGGTCAGCCACGACCAGGAAGAGGCCCTGACCATGGCCGACCGGGTGGTGGTCATGGAGCGGGGCCGGATCGTGCAGGTGGGCGAACCCGAGGTTATCTACCACCAGCCGGCGACGCCCTTCGTGGCCGATTTCGTGGGGTTGATGAATTTCTTGCCGGCAGTGGCGTGCGGCGACCACCGGGTGAGGTTCCAGGATACCGACCTGGAACTGGACCATGGCCTCGATCAGCCCGCCGGTCAGCCGGTGACGCTGGCGATCCGCCCCGAACAGGTGCAGGTGGCGCGTAATGGGCAGGCCGTCAACGTGCTCCGGGCGCGGGTAGAGGAAATCGAGTTTATCGGGCCGTTCTACCGCCTGCACCTGCGTCTGGGCCAGGAAGCGCCGATAATTGCCTATATGCCGCCGGAACACTCCTCCGAGGCGTCCATCAGCGCGGGCATGACGATCCCCGTCGAGTTGCCGCCGCGGCACCTGCGGGTCTACCCGGCCAGTTCGTGAGTTTTCGCCCGGCGGGGAGGTGCGGAGGGCGCAGCCCTCTGCGATCCGCTGGCGCTGCCCGTGGCGGCAGACCGGTCCGGGTTTCGTCGGGGCGCGCGCCCGCCGAGGGCGGAGTCAGAGGTTGCGGCGAGGCTTTGCTTCCCCGCGCCCCTCCCTGAGGAGGATAGAGGGTGTTCCTGCAAGGGCGCTGCCCTCCCGAACCCTCCCGGCGAGCAGGGGCGCGGAAACCCGGTTTCCTTGCCTCCCCGACGGGGTGAAAGAGAGGGTTTCTGGGAGGGGGCAGCCACCTGCAACCGCAATGAAAGAAGAGCATCTCAAGCGCATCCTGATCCTGCTGGTGCTGGCATGGCTGCTCATCGGGGTCGTGTTGCCGCTTGTGCCGCTGGTGCAGCGCAGCTTTTCAGACCAGGAAGGCAACTGGGTCGGGCTGGCCAACTATCAGCGCTATTTTGGCACGCCAGCGCTGGCGATCTCCTTCACCAACAGCCTGAGCGTGTCGTTGACTACGATGATCCTGGCAGTGGCCCTGGCCTTCGGGTATGCCTACGCCCTGACGCGCACGTGCATGCCGGGGAAACGCGCCTTCCTGCTGGCGGCCATGCTGCCGCTCTACGTGCCGCCCCTGGCCCACGGCATTGGCCTGGTCTACCTGTTTGGGCGCAAGGGGCTGGTCACTACCGGCTTCGGCGGCCTTATCCCCGGCTGGGACATTCAACTCTACGGTTTTACCGGGATCGTGCTGGGCGAACTGCTCTACGTCTTTCCCCAGGCCGTCATGATCCTGCTGGTTGCGGCAAGCCTGGCCGACGCGCGTCTCTACGAGGCCAGCGAGTCGCTCAGCGCGTCGCCGCTGCGCACCTTCCTCACCGTAACCCTGCCGAGTATGCGCTTCGGTCTGGTCAGCGCCATCTTCGTCACCTTCACCCTGGTGCTGACCGATTTCGGCGTCCCCAAAGTAGTGGGGGGCAACTACAATGTGCTGGCGACCGACATCTACAAACAGGTCATTGGCCAGCAAAATTTCGAGATGGGCGCGACGATCAGCATCCTACTGCTCATTCCCACCGCGATCGCCTTTCTGGCGGACCGCATCGTTCAGCGCCGGCAGGCCGCAGCGCTGTCGGCGCGCTCGGCGCCGTTCCAGCCGCGCCCGCGCCCCTGGATGGACCGCGCGGCGTTCGTCTATTGCCTGCTGCTGACCCTGGCCGTGTTCGCGGTAATCGCCACGGTTTTTCTGGCGGCGCTGGTTGAGTTGTGGCCCTACAACCTCACCCTGAGCCTCAAACACTTCGACTTTTCGCGGGTGGGGGGCGGCGGCTACAGCGCGTTCTGGAACAGCGTGCGCATGTCGTTGTACACCGCCATAGTGGGCACGGCGATTACCTTCATCAGCGCATATCTGATTGAGAAAACAACACCCTTAAAAACGGCGCGGTCAGCGGCGTACTTTTTCTCGATGCTTCCGGTAGCATTGCCGGGCATGGTAATTGGTCTGGCCTACATTTTCTTCTTCAATCCGCTGGAATGGCGGATCGGCGGCCTGACCTTTCCCAATCCGTTCGCCTTTATGTATGGCACCATGGCCATTCTGGTGCTGTCGAACATTGTCCACTTCTACACCGTCAGCTTCATGACCGCCGTCACAGCTCTGAAGCAACTCGATCCGGAGTTCGAGGCGGTGTCCGCCTCGCTGGCGGCGCCCTTCTACCGCACCTTCTGGAAGGTTACCGTACCCCTCAGCCTGCCGGCTATGCTCGAAATGGCGATGTACTACTTTGTCAACGCCATGGTGACCGTCTCGGCGGTTGTGTTTCTCTACTCGCCGGCCCTGAAACTGGCTTCAGTCGCCATCGTTAACATGGACGACGCTGGCGACACCGCTGCGGCCGCGGCCATGTCGGTGCTGGTGATCCTCACCAGTGTGGGGGTGCGCCTGCTTTACGACCTCGCCACCCGCGGCATCGCCCGGCGCGCCCAGGCGTGGAAGGCGCGCTGATCCGCGCCGCGCGCCTCGCAGTGCGCCCGATGCCGACCCGGGCCGGTCGGGGAGAGCGAGGTTTGCCACCGCCGGTGGTAATATACCGGTATGGATTCGCCTTACACTTTGATGACGGCGTTAGACCGACCGGCGCCAGATGAACGCTATCTACAATTCGGATAAAACGCTTTCGCAGGATTATCGAACGAGAGCGACCGTTAGAGTGAACCATCCTCAGAATGCCTGCTCCAGGAATGCCTCCATGATACTCTTTCAAAGGAAGATCTCGAAGGGCTATGGCTTCCAGAAACCCGACTAAACCACTCGCTTTTGCGGACTCCAGCAGGATCCCTCATCTTCAGCGAACGTTTTAACGACATCGGCACCTGATAAACCGGCCTGGTTCTGTGGATGCGCTCATCAAAAGTCGCGTCCACGCATGCCAGGCGTGTATCTGCGAACAGAGGAGCGAACCGACGATGCCCGCTACGTCCTCCAACGACCCTCGCTCTCCCGGCGCAACGCCGGCGCCTCAGGCCAACGCATCCATTGATGATGCTACATTCCAACAGCAGCAACAGCGACTCCGCATTTTTGAAACTCTTTTCGAACATGCCCCGGATGCTATCGGGATTTCGGGGAGCGATGGGCGAATAACCTACGCCAATCCTGCCTACCGCAAGCTTTTCGGGTATGGGGATGAGATTATCGGCGTGGATTGGCGCGTTTTCTACCCGCCAGAGTCTCTGGCCCGCCTTGAGACGATCAGCCAGGAGATCGCCGCGCAGGGCTTCTGGCGCGGTACAGTCGAGCAGCAGGACCGGCACGGACGGCGCTTTCCGGCCGAGATCTCGGCCGTGCTGCTTCGCGATGGCGAGGGCAACCCGTTCGCCTACGCATCAATCATCCGCGACATCAGTGTAGAACAGCAGCGCGAAGCCGAGTTGCACATATTCAAGAATCTGGTTGAACGAGCACCGGATGGGATCGTGATTGCCGACGCGCAGGGGTACTATATCTACGCCAATCCGGCCATGCATGCCCTGCGCGGCGCGAACGACCTGATCGGCGCCTTTGGCCCCGGTCTCGTTGCCGAAGAGCCGGAAAAAGTGCAGATCCATTTCCAGCAACTCATCGAGCGAGGCGTGGTGCGCCTTGCAACCCGCTACAGGCGGAGCGATGGCAGTGTTGTTCCCGTGGGCACCGTGTCCTACCGGCTCGATGGACCGGATGGGTCGAACGTGTTTATCAGCTTTGTACGCGATCTCACCGAGGAGCAGCGGCGCGAACAGGAGCGCCAGGAGTTGCAGGAGCTGGTCATTCGGGCCCAGCAGGCCGCGCTGCGCGAGCTTTCGACCCCGCTCATCCCGATTGCCGAGGGGGTCGTTGCCATGCCCCTGATTGGCAGCGTTGACAGCAACCGCGCGCAACTGGTGGTGGAAACGCTGCTCGCCGGGGTTGCCGAGCAGCACGCCAGCACCGCGATCATTGACATTACCGGGGTGCCGGTGATTGACACCCAGGTGGCAAACGCCCTGATCCGCGCAGCGCAGGCGGTCAAACTGCTTGGCGCGCAGGTGATCCTCACCGGTATCCGCCCTGAAGTAGCCCAGACTCTGGTCACCCTGGGGGTCGATCTGAGCGGGATCATTACCCGCAGCACGCTCCAGAGCGGCATCGCCGAGGCGCTGGACGGGCTGGGCGCGCACAGGCTGAATGGGGCGGGACACAGGCGAGGCTGACGCCACTTCGGATGCGGGGGCGGGGAAACCGGGTTTCCCCGCCTTTCGAGGGCGCCGCTCCTCCCCCTCCCCCCCTCGCAGCACTCGGCGCTCCCTGCTTCTCCACCCGGGGTGGAGAAGCAGGGGGCTGGGGGAGAATGAGGAATCACCCGCACTCACCTCAAGCTCATGCGGCTGGACCGCACAGGAGCCAGTCATGACCACCATCACCCACCGCCCCTACCGCGGCCCCATTCGGGCCGTCATCCTCGACTGGGCGGGAACCGCCGTGGACCACGGCTCGTTCGCCCCGACCGCCGTCTTCGTGCGCTTGTTCGCCGAACGGGGAGTGCCGATCACCGTCGAGGATGCGCGCGCCGGCATGGGCCTGATGAAGAAGGAACACCTGCGGGCCATCCTGGCCCGCCCGGCGGTCGCCGCGGCCTGGGAGTCCGTTCACGGGGCGTCGCCGACCGCGGGGGACATCAAGGACCTGTTCGCCCGCTTCGTGCCTTTGCAACTGGCGGTCCTGGCGGACTACGCCGATCCCATCCCCGGCCTGCTCGAGGCCCTGGCGGAGTTGCGTGAGCGCGGCCTCAAGATCGGCTCGACCACCGGCTACCTGCGCAGCATGATGGACGTGCTCGCCCCCGCCGCCGCTGTGCGGGGCTACGCCCCCGATTGCCTGGTGTGCTCCGACGACGTTCCCGCCGGACGCCCTGCTCCCTGGATGTGTTTCCTGAACGCTATGCGCCTGGGCGTCTACCCCATGGCCGCTCTGGTCAAGGTCGGCGATACGCCGGTGGATATGGAAGAGGGGCTGAACGCCGGCATGTGGACGGTGGGCGTGACCCTGACTGGCAGCCCGCTGGGCTTGACCGCCGCGGAGGTGGCCGCCCTGACCCCGCAGGAGCGCGCCGATGCCCACGCGCGCATCGGGGGGCAACTTCTGGCTGCCGGCGCGCACCTGGTGATCGAAGGGGTCCGGGATCTGCCAGGTGCGATTGATGCGCTTGAGGCCCGCCTGCACCGGGGCGAGACGCCGCTCACGTAATCCGCCGCTCTCCCGCTACAGCGCACCCGGAGATGCTTCCCCCGTAAAGCGTCACCGGCAGGTTGACCTCGGCGGCATAGCGTTCGGCGATGCTCCGCAACGCGCCTTCGGCCTCGACGCGCCCCAGCGCCGCTATGGTTGCGCCGCTCTCGGCCACAGCGGCCCGCGCGCCGTACAGCCCCCGCGCCAGGCCCGTTCCATACACGCGGCTGACCAGCTGGTCGGCGTGCGCGTCGCCGTAGCCCGCTGCCCGCTGCGCCCAGTGTGAGCGCAGCATCAGTTCGCCCACCAGCATCAGGTCATCGTCGCGTTGATCCTTGCTTGCCGCGGCCCGCAGCAGCGCGAGCGCCAGCCGCCCGCGCAGGTGCTCGTCCACTGCCAGGGCCGCGCTGGCCCGCACCGGGTAGCTCCGCGCAGGGTCGAGCGCCAGTCCGGGGAGCGGCCCGTAGCGGGCGCGAAAGGTGCGTCCGCGCAGGCTGGCAGGCAGCAGGTCGCGCAGGTGGCGCTCGAAGCGGTCAGGGCCGATGTTAGCCAGATAGCCCTGCCAGCGGGCGTCAGCATCGGCGAGAGTCAGATCCTCGGCCTCGGCGGCCAGGCGGTAGGCCATTGCCGTGGCGACGCGGGTAAAGGCCGGCGCGCCCGGACCCGGCCCCTCGCCCACGCGCACGGCCCAGATCGCCGTTCCCGGCGGCAGGTGCAGGTAGCCCCAGATCCACGCCGGCTGCGGATGCAACAGCAGCAGGGCGCTGGCCGGGGCGCATACGCTGACCAGCGCCCCCAGGGCGCTGTGAGAATGGTCCGGATGCACCACTCGCCCAAGGGCGGTCTGGCAGGTCAGCCCCAGTTCGCGCGGGGCCAGGCGCGCGCCGGCCAGCGCGACCAGGGCCTGGGCCATCGCCGCCAGCAGGCTGATGGTCGCGCCGGGGCCGTGGTGAGGGCGCACCAGCAGCCGCGCGCCCTCCGGGAAGCGCATGAACTCCTCGCGCATTAGCGCCAGCCAGACCGCGCCGATGAGCCGCAGGTGCGGCGGGCGCCTGGCGAGTAGCGCGCTCACCTCGGCGTAGGGCCGCGGGGCGCCCTCGCCGTCCACCAGATTGGCAAGGGGCAGGGTGGCGGTCTCTCCGGCCTCGTCGCGAACCACGATGCGTGGCGCCGGGTCGGGCTGCGCGGCGACACAGGCGATCACTCCCAGGGGCCAGCCCAGGGCCAGCGCCCCGGCGGGCGCCGCCGCGCCGCCGAGCAGGTCCACCCAGCCAGGGGCGCGGGCGGCGATAATGGGCCGGTGCGGGTCGAAGAAGTCGCCGCGCAGCCCGCGCGCCACGGTGATGAAGTGGTCGAATGCCGTGGGCATCGTCGCTCAACCAATCAGCCCGCGGCGGCGCAGTTCTCCCAGCAGCGCCGGTTCGACCTGGGCGCGAATGGCGGGGTTGGCGTAGCCGATCCAGGCGACGTCGGCATCAACGACCAGGGGCGGATCAAGTTCGCCTCCGCGCTCATCGGTGAGCAACACGCCTGCCTGGCGGGCAATCAGGGCGGTACAGATGTCGTAGGGGTGGCAGCAGATCCCCAGGCTCTCGCCGCGGGTCGCCAGGTGGCGCTCGAGGAGGGGGCGAAGGTCGGCCACGAAGCGGTCGTGGCCGGCAATCAGTTCGTAGAGCTGCCCGCCGGTGCAGATATATTGATCCTCGAAGCAGTGGGCCTTGCCGGGCCGGGGCGGGCCAAGGGTCGCCCGGACCACCGCCTCGTCAATCGCGGCCAGTTCATCGCGCGCGCCGGGGAAGAAACGGCTGATGGTGGCGAAGCCGTGGGCGATGCTCGGCGCGGCGGAGGGCCGCAGGTGCAGCGGGCTCCGTTCCCCGCTGAGACGGTTGACCCGCACGGCGTGGACCGGCTCGCCCCTTACAGCCCAGAGCACGTCGCAAAGGTGTTGTTTCACCAGGGGGATCTCGGTCTGCGCGGCGATTTCGATGTCGCTCAGTCGCGTCGCCGGCCCCAGGTTGGGCGCTGCCCCGGCCAGGGACCAGGCGGAGCGTTTCTGGTACATCAGGCCGCGGGTGCCGTCAATCGGGTCAACGATCACCCGGATCAGCGCCTCGGTTTCGGGCAGACCTTCAGGGAGGGTGATCTGGCCGGCGGGCAGACCCTCGGCGATCAACACCAGCGGCCAGCGCGGGGCCACATGTTCGGCGAAGAAGGCCAGCAGCGTCGCCTCGCCCACGCGGTCAACAGCGTAGATCGTGTCGCCCTGAGCCTCATCTTCGGCCACGCCCGAGAGATCGGCGATGGCCTGGCGTTCGCACGCCGCGACCACCGCGTCGCGGATCCGCGCCTGAAGGGCCAGCAGCAGGTCGAGCAGCGCGTTGCGGTCGGGGATCATAGGCGCGTCTGGTCCGGCAAGAAGTGTGGAGGTGTGGAGGTGTAGAGGTGTAGAGGTGTTTTCAGATCTTTTATCATAAACTTAAAGATCCAGCTCCACAGCTCCACAGCTCCACACCTCCACTGGCCAGAACAGCCGAGGCCCCCTTACGCGACGGCAATGGCCGCGCCGTGGGTCAGGGCGGGATCAAGGGGTTGCGGCTCGCCCGGCATATGGTCGCGGCGCAGCACCAGGCCGGCGATGCCCGGTCCGCGGGTGGCCAGTCGCGCCTCGATCAGCACATGGTCGGCCAGCTCGGCGCCGGGGGCCTGGAGGGCGACGTGATGCGGTCCCAGTTTGAAGATACGGCGCCCCGGCTCCATCGTCGGCCCGTGGCCGAGCAACTCGGCGTAGAGGGCGGCGCTGCTGTCGATGTCGGTTACGGCCACGCTCATGCGACCAATGCCAGTAATGCCATTGGGATGGTGGCAATCCTCGCCGTGGGGCACGCGCAGATCGCGGGGCGTCACATCGCCGCAGAGGAACGGCAACTCAGGTGCAACGGGGAAGGCGCTCTGCCAGTGGATGTGGACGCCATCGGGCCGCTCGCGCCCGCCGCTGAAGGGGCCATCGAGGTGCAGCCCCCGCGCCGCCGCCCCGGCCACGGCGGCCTCGATCTCGCCGGCCAGCAGGGCGAACTCGATCAGGCCCTCGCCCGCGGCGACGTGGCGCCACCAGCGATGCTCGGGCGCCTCCCGCACGAAGGCCAGCAACTCCAGATAGGTGCCGTCGGCAAAGCCAATCAGCGCGTTGTGGGTCGCTCCATCGCTATGGGCGCCGCCCGGCGCCACCCGGAAGCCCAGGGCCTCGTAGTCCCGCACCGCCTGCGCGAGGTCCGTCACCAGGATCACGACGTGGTCGATTCCTCGTATCATGGGCTTGCTCCATCCCAATCTGGCGAAGTTGGCAAAGCGACACGGCTCTATTATAATCCAGCAACGTGTCAAGGAGGACAACATGAGCGACGAGACCTTTCGCGCCCTGGTGGTGGACGAGAGCGGCGGGTCGCGCCGCGTCGAGGTGCGTGACGTGCCGGTGAGCGACCTTCCGCCTGGCGAGGTGCTGGTGCGGGTCGCGTACTCAACGCTGAACTTCAAGGACGGGCTGGCGGTTACGGGGAAGGGCAAGATCCTGCGTTCAACGCCCATGGCTCCGGGCATTGACTTCGCCGGCACGGTGGTCGAGTCAGCTTCGCCGCAGTACAAGCCGGGCGACCAGGTGGTGCTGACCGGCTGGGGGGTTGGCGAGCGGCACTGGGGCGGCTACAGCCAGCTCAACCGGGTCAAGGCCGACTGGCTGGTGCCGCTGCCGGAGGGGATGAGCCTGCGCCAGGCCATGGCCATCGGCACAGCCGGCTTTACCGCCATGCTATGCGTGCAGGCGCTGGAGCGTCACGGGGTGCGGCCCGGCGGGCGCGAAGTGCTGGTGACGGGCGCCGCGGGGGGCGTGGGCAGCGTGGCCGTGGCCCTGCTGGCCCGCGCTGGCTATCAGGTAGTAGCCGCCACCGGGCGGCTCCAGGAAGAAGAGTATCTCAAGAGCCTGGGGGCCGCCTCGGTGATTGACCGCGCCGTGCTGACCGCGCCAGGCCGCCCGTTGGAGAGCGAACGCTGGGCCGGAGCGGTGGACACGGTAGGCGGCGCGGTGCTGGGGGGCATCTTCCGCTCAGTGGCCTACTACGGCGTCGTGGCGGCCTGCGGCAACGCCGGCGGGGCCGAATTTACCACCTCGGTCTTCCCCTTCATCCTGCGGGGCGTGCAACTTATTGGCGTCGAGTCGGTGATGGTCCCCCCCGAACAGCGCCGTGAAGCCTGGGCGCGCATCGCCCGCGACCTCCCCGGCGAGCTGATTGATCGGCTCACCCAGGTGATTCCGATGTCGGCCGTGCCGGAGTACAGCGAGACCATCACCCAGGGCCAGGTGCGCGGGCGCATCGTGGTGGATGTGAACGCATGAAGAATAGGGAACGTCGGGTTCCCCGCAGGGTCTGGGAGGGCCAGGCCCTCCCAGACCCCCCCCTCTTTGAACACCTTTCGCACCATTTTCCTGTTCGCAACCTGTGCAAAAGGCGGATGATTGTGGTATACTATAAGCAATGCATTTCATGACGCTGGCGCAAGAAGGAGCATGACGCCAGGCATATCCAGATATACGCTCAATCCGCAACCTACAATCCAGGATCGCGCCAGCGCCATCACTCATTGCACAGGAGCGTGACATGGCCCCATCATCACCTGATGATGGGGCCGCTCAATGGAGGGGAGAACTATCAGCCTATGACCGAGAGCTTCTTCCACAGCCGGGTCGCGCAACTTAGCCAGCGACTCGCCTCGCTCACGCCAAGCATCGAACTGGCCCGGCAATCGGTTCAGCGCCTGGAGGCCGAACAGGTGCCGGCAGGCGCCGTCGCGGGGGCGCGCGCCGCGCGGTTGTCCGCTGCGCGGGCTATGGTCGCCACCCTCGAAGAGCGGGCGCGCCAGGTGCGCATCGCCATTAACGCTCTGCAGGCTGAACTGGAGACGGACTAAGGATTTGACACCCCCCCTGCCGTGTGCTATACTCGGCAGTGGTGCAGGGGCGTATAGCTCAGCCGGTTAGAGCGCGATCCTGATAAGATCGAGGTCGGTGGTTCGAGTCCACCTACGCCCACCAGGGTCTGGCAAAGGCAAAGGGTGAAAGGTGACGCACACTTTTACCTTTTGCCTTTTCGCTGATCAGGGCGCCGGCTAACCATTGATCGTGAATGACCTCAGGCACGTCGCAGAAGAGCTTGATGGTCTGGCCCTCACCTTCGCATCTCCACACCTCTACACCTCCACAAACTGGTTGTAAAACCGTGGAGGAACTATTGGGGTTGCCTGGCGCCAAGACTAGTCTGAGACTCGGGGCGGTAGCTTAGTTGGGAGAGCGCCTGCTTTGCAAGCAGGAGGTCAGGGGTTCGAATCCCCTTCGCTCCACCAGATTGGAACGCGGAATCTCTTCCGAGATTCCGCGTTATTTTTATCCCGTTCTGGCTGCCGTCAGGAACGAGGTTGTTCGAGGGATAGCCGGCTCACCTGGCAGGGCGGGCGCCGTAGAAGGTGGCGGACCTTGCGGCTACGGTCTCTGCCCCACCACCAGCAACATCGAACGCGTCGGCGGGACGGCAGCGGTGGCGGCGGCGAAGAGGCCCTTGGCCAGCACGCGGAGGGGGGCGGTGCGCAGGCGGGTCGCTTCGAGGCCCACCCGCTCCCAGGGGGCCTCGAAGCGGCGCTGGATGACGCGGAAGCCCGCCTGCTGCACCAGCCAGGTCAACTCGCCCATGGTGTAGGTGCGGGCGTGGGTGGTGTAGCGCGCCTCGCCCTCCAGCAGCATCTGCTGGCGGAACTCGTCGCGGGTGCTCAGGCTGAGCCAGAGGGCGGCGCGCAGAATGGTGCGCAGGCGGCTCTTGAGGTACAGTTCGTTCGGCGTAGTGATAAGCAAGCGCCCGCCGGGACGCAGCACCCGCCAGAACTCGCGCAGTACGGGCAGCGGCGAGTAGAGCAGGTGCTCGAGCACTTCGGAGAAGACCACCCAGTCAACGCAGGCGTCGGCGAAGGGCAGCGGCTCGCGTTCCAGGTTGGCGCGGCGCACCTCGACGCCGAGACGTTGCCAGAGCGCCTGTCGCCGTTCGGGATCAAGGTCAACGCCGCGAACGCGAGCGCCCGCGCCGACGAGCAACTCGGTGAACTGCCCGGGGGTGACGCCCACTTCCAGCACCTCCGCGCCGCCGATGTCGCCCATCGCCCGCAGCATGGCTGCAAAACGGTGGCGATGCAGACGGAAGTAGGCGGCCTTGCCGTCGGCTTCGGCGCTGCGTTGCACGGCGGCGAATAGCGGAGTTGAAAGGAGGTCGGTGCTCATCGGATGGTGTATTGATGTGAGCATAGCCTGTTGGCGGGAGGTATGGGCGCCAGGTTTCCCCGTCTCCCCGCATGGTCCTGTGCATTACCCACACGGCGCTTCGGGTTACGCGGTTGGCGACTGAAGTTGCATCTGGCAGGCGAATCGCCGGGCGTCCACCGGCGTGGATGCCGCCGTCGGCACAGGCGGACGGCCGACTTTAGTAGGGTTTTTCGAGCGAGAAGCGGTTTTCGGCATTCCTATGCGCTTACGATCCCCACCCCCCGCCCCCCTCTCCCGCGCGCAGGAGAGGGTGGAGCTGGGCGTCCCGATGCCCCGGATGGTGCATGCGACGCGAGCATGGGCCAGAAAAACCCTGCACCTGAGAACCCAATCCCCCGGGTTTTGCGTTGGTTGTGGCAGCATAGCCGCCACAACCAACAAAAAATGACATTATCAGGCAGCTATGCCGGCCCAATCCCCCCGCTGGAGGCGGACCTTGCGCCAGATCAGGGCCGCTCCTTCCAGGAACGCCTCTTTTCAGCTTGTTATAGTATCATGGAAGCGGGCCATGAGGCGCATACGCCACGCTTCGTCGCAGCAGGAGGCCACAGGAGCCTGACTTCTATGAATCCCCAGCAGATCCCGGCGCCAGCGCGCCCGGCATGGCAGCGGCTCATTCTCCGCTGGCTTATCAGTTCCCTGGCCATTTTCGTCGCCGTCTGGATCGTGCCGGGCATCCACTTCAGCGGCCCCGGCTGGCACATCGGGGTGGTCGCCCTGATCTTCGGCCTGCTCAACGCCCTGCTGCGCCCACTGCTCTATCTGCTGACCTGCCCGCTGGTGATCCTCACCCTTGGCCTCTTCGGGCTGGTCATCAACGCGATCCTGCTGGGCCTGACCTCGGCTCTGGCGGATCAACTCCACATCGCTTTTCGCATTGACAGCTTCTGGGATGCATTCTGGGGCGGGCTGGTGATCTCGTTCGTCACCACTGTGCTCAGTCTGCTGTCCGGCGATACGAACGTGCGGGTGATCACGATCCAGCAGGAGAGCAACGACCGATAGCGAGAACACAGTGAAGCCAGAGCGAGGCGCGAATCGCGCCTCGCCCTGGCTCTGCCGTTGCCATCAGGCCGTAGCGGTCGCGGTGGTTCCGGCGGCCTGTTTGGCCTTCTCTTCTTCAACCAACTGGCGCCGCAGCACCTTGCCGACCATAGTCTTGGGCAGCTCGGTACGGAACTCCACCTCACGCGGCACCTTGTAGGGGGCCAGGTGGAGCTTGCAGAACTCTTTAATCTCCTCGACCGTGGGGTTCTCACCGGGCTTGGGCACGATATAGGCCTTGACCGTATCATCGCCGCGGGTGGGGTTGGGAATGCCCGCCACCACGGCTTCAAGCACCTTGGGGTGCATGAAGAGCACCTCTTCCACGTCGCGGGGCAACACCTTCAAGCCCGAGACGTTAATCATGTCCTTCTTCCGGTCCACAACGTAGAAGTAGCCCTCGGGATCGACCTTGCAGATATCGCCGGTATGCAGCCAGCCCTCGGCGTCAATCGTGGCCGCGGTCTCGTCGGGGCGGTTCCAGTAGCCCTTCATCACCTGCGGGCCGCGCACGCACAGCTCGCCCTGGGTTTCGCCATCGAAGGGCAAGGGTTCGCCGGTCTCCAGATCGATGATCTTGGCGTCGGTATCGGGCAGGGGCACGCCGATGCTGCCGGCCTTGCGCTTGCCGAAGACGGGGTTGCAGTGGGTAACGGGGCTGGCCTCGGTCATGCCGAAGCCCTCCACCAGCCGTCCGCCGGTAATCTGGCCGAAGCGCTCCTGGATCTCCATCGGCAGCGGCGCGGAGCCGGAGATACAGGCCTTGATGCTGCGCAGATCGTACTTCGCGACATCCTTATGATTGACAATGCCAATGTACATCGCCGGCACGCCCGGATAAAGCGTCGCCCGTTCCTTCTGCATGACGTTCATCACATTGTCAATCGGACGGGGGTTGGGCACAATGATAATCTCGGATCCCAGATGGATCGAGTAGAGCATCGCCACGGTCATGCCATAGACATGGAAAAAGGGAATGGCCGCCATCATCTTTTCGCCGCCGGGGCGGCCGCTGGGCAGCCAGGCATTGACCTGGTGCACATTGGCGATCAGGTTGCGATGGGTGAGCATGGCCGCCTTGGGCAAGCCGGTGGTGCCGCCGGTGTACTGGAAGAGGGCGGTATCGTCAGGGGACACCGTTACCTTGGGCGGAGTGGGGCCATACTTCTCCAGAAGATGCTGGAAGAAGAAGGTGTCCTGCTCGGGCAGCACGTCCACCCACTCAGGGGTGCGCTTCTGCGCGCTGCGCACCAGGAAGTTCGAGGGGAAGCCCAGAGTGTCGTAAATATAAGCCACGATAACGCGTTTCAGCGGCGTCTCGCTGCGGACCTCGCGCAACCGCGGCCAGAAGAGATTGAGGAGAATGATCGTTTCGGCGCCGGCATCACTGAGCTGGAACTGCAACTCACGGCTGGTATAGGTGGGGTTGACATTGACCACAATTGCGCCGATGCGCATGGCGGCGAAGAAGGCGATGATGTACTGGGGCGAGTTCGGCAGCATTATCGCCACCCGTTCGCCTTTGCGCACTCCGAGCTGGTAGAGGGCCGTGGCCAGGCGATCAACCAGTTCGTTGAGTTGCTTGTAGGTCAACC
Organism: Chloroflexaceae bacterium; assembly: GCA_025057155.1. Classification (NCBI taxonomy): domain Bacteria; kingdom Bacillati; phylum Chloroflexota; class Chloroflexia; order Chloroflexales; family Chloroflexaceae; species Chloroflexaceae bacterium. The sequence continues at coordinate 221,185 of JANWYD010000007.1, read as the reverse complement.
GCCCGCCAACGGTGTAGCGGCCGCCGAGCATATACTTGAGCACAAAGTTGGTGGCGGTTTTGTCAGGGTAGGTCCGCGCTGCGTTGAGCAGCAGTTCGTTCAGAGTCAGGTTGGGATAGGTAAGCGTCGGCGGAACGCCCTTCTCATAAGCCGATAGCCAGGGCTTCTCCATCAGGCACCTCCTCGTGCTGTTACGCGCTTATGACGCGGGGGAATGCGCCTGCGCGCGACAACCTCCGGGTTCGGGCGATTGCCGGCGGCATTCCCTCAACGGCTACACATCGTCGCGAAGCCACCCCCGCTCGCGGGCGATGAACTTGATCGTCGCATCATCGGGCGGGTAGAGGCCAGCGGCCTGGTAGGCATACGCCAGCAATGCCGCGCCGCCGATCAACCCAAAGACCAGCCCGAGCAGAAACGTTACGGCGCCAACTGCCTGCTTCATAGGTCCTCCAGAGTTGCTGGTGTTAGCTGTGCATAGGCATTTCTATTGTACCACATCGCTGCTCGCCGTGACGCGCTGCACCACGTTTCGTGCTATTTCAGGTATAATTGTCATATACTCCACGGTCGGTGCGTCTGGCATGTTTAACTATCGTTGCGACGTTCCTGAGAGAGGGCAGGCCCTCCTGAATACTCCGCGTCGAGAGTGAAGAGGTTTTCTGGAAGAGCATAGTCGTTCCCAGACACTCTCTTTTCCAGGTGGCAGATGAAAGCTGAAGGGTGTCGGCCTCTCGTCGCCATCCTCTCAGGCGGACGAACGTTTGCGGCGGGGACGCGAGGCAAGCCGGTTTGCCGCTCTGCTGCGCCTACCTGCGGGATCATTCTCGAATAGCGTTGTAACGCTCGTCTGGATAATGGTTTCAACGCAAGTAAGGTGGGAAGACTAAACCATGGCCAGAATGACCATCACGCGAGGCAAGTTCGAGGGGATTCAGGCCTGCGCGGACGAGCGTGGCATCATTGCCGCTGCGGCGATGGATCAACGCGGCTCGCTGAAAAACGCGATTGCCAGGGTCCGGGACCGGCAGGGTGACGATGGGCTGTTGACGGAGTTCAAGATCGCGGTCACGCGCATTCTGTCGCGTTACGCAAGTGCGATCCTGATGGACCCGGAGTACGGCCTTCCCGCTCTTGCCCAGCGCGCGCCCGCGACGGGCGTGCTGCTCGCCTACGAGAAGAGCGGCTATGATACGAACGCGCGCGGTCGGCTGCCCGCGCTGCTCGACCTGTGGAACGTTCGGCGCTTGAAGGAGGCCGGGGCGAACGCGATCAAGCTCTTGCTGTACTACAATCCCTTCGATGATCCGCGAATCAACGAGGCCAAGCACGTTTTCGTCGAGCGGGTGGGGGCGGAGTGCGCTGCGAACGATATGGCCCTGTTTCTCGAACCGATCGCCTACGATGACCGTCTGGACATCCGCTCGCTGGAGTTCGCCCGCGTCAAGCCGCGCTACGTCAGCGCTGCGATGGAGGAGTTCTCGAAGCCCCAATACCAGGTAGACGTGCTGATGGTTGAAGTGCCGGTGCTGGCACAGTATGTGGAGGGCATGCGCGCCTTTCGCGGCGAAAAAGCCTATGATCGCGAGGAGGCCAGGGAGCTGTTCCGCCAGGCCGCCAGCGCGGCCCGCAAGCCCTTTATCTACCTCAGCGCCGGCATGAGCATTGACGTATTGACCGAAACGATCGAACTGGCCGGCGAGTCCGATGTGCCGTTCGCCGGGCTGCTCTGCGGCCGCGCCATCTGGCAGGAGAGCCTGCCCGTCTACGGACGCCAGGGTCTGGCGGCCCTCGAAGCCTGGCTGGAGGACCGCGGCGTGCGGAATCTCCAGACCCTTAACCAGGCCGTAAGCCAGGGCGCCAGTCCCTGGTGGGCCGTATATGGCGGCCCGGAGCAGATTGAGGTGGTGTAGGGATGTGGTATGACCTCGTAGGCAACCTGGAAAGTTGCCTGCTACCGACAGCCAGAAGCATCCACTGAATACAGAAGGAGTTTGCGTGCCTACGGTCATCTTGAACGACGTGCCAATGGAAGCGAAGGTGGGCGAGCGGCTGCTGAACGTTGGCCGGCGCAACGCCGCCCATATCGGGTTTCTGTGCGACAATATCGGCACATGTCAGGCCTGTCGCTGCCAGGTGCTCGCCGGGAGCGAGCACCTCAGCCCGCCCAGCGAGATCGAGCGCGCCTGGCTCTCCGAGGCGCGCCTGGCCAATGGGCAGCGCCTGGCGTGCCAGGCTATCATTCGCGGCGAAGGCGAGATCCGCGTGCAGAGCCACATCGAGATAGCGCGCCAGTTGACGCTCAACGTGCTCATGCCGCCGCCCGGAACCACTGTCACCGAGAACGCCCAGGCGCTGCTTACGGCGGTCCTGAGCGATGTGAGCGACCAGATTGCGCTCTTCCCGAACAACGTGCTCAGCGTGGCGGCAAAGGTTGGCCCGCTGCGCTTCGCCTTCCCCATTCGCGACGGGCAACGCTTCATCGGCGACACGCTGCGGGTGGTGCGGCGCATGGTGCTGGGCGTCGAGCGCCTGGAGCGCCCGCCGCGCGTGCAGCGTGTTCAGTGGGAGACGGCCACGCCCGAAGAAGACGCGACCTCCCAGGGGTAGCCGGTGGGGATCGGCGGGCATGCGTAAACGGTCGGTGAACCGGGTTTTCTAATGTGTACCGCAGAGGCGCTGAGGGTTGCAGAGTCGGTTTAGGGTTGCGCAGCTTATTAGTCTGTGAAGTAAGTTTCCCGGCATTTCCGCCTCCCTCCCAGCCTCCCCCCGTTGGGGGGAGGCGCCAGGCGCACTCTCCCGGCGGGGGAGGGTTGGGGAGGTGGCAGGGGTCCAGCGAAAGACTTTGTTTACAGACTAATCAGCGCAAGGGGGCGGGGAACCCTGGTTCCCCGCCCCCTTTGCAGTGGGTGAGGCTCTCCGCTATCACGACGGCTATTCGCGCCCGATCAGCGGCATGTAGAGTCGAGGCGGCAGCGCCGAACCGCTGAACTCCACTGGCTGCTCGCCGGGGATAGAGGGATAGCTCGGCGTACTCCCGATGGCATAGAGCCACTGGTTCGATGTTGCTACGCTGAAGGCCGACCGGCTCGTCAATAGCGATGGCGCAGACGTCCAGGGGCCGAGCGAGCCATCGCTCCTGATGTCGGCGCGCTCAACATTAGTCAGGCTATACACGTTGGGAGGGGCGCCGCCAGAGCCGCCAAGCACAACCAGACTCCCCTGGAACACGGCCAGCGCTCCGCCGCGATGGTTGACCCTGGTCGGCGCGACGGTGGTCCACGGTTCCAGGCTGCCGTCGGCATTCATTCGGCTGCGTTCGATTGAACCATCATCGTTGAGAACGAAGATGGCCTGACCACTGCTGGCCGCGGCCACACTGCGCCCCCGGGTTGGCGCCACTTCCACCCAGGGACCCGGCGTTCCGTCGGGGGCGATGCGGGCGCGTATCGTATCCATGGAGACATCACCCACTACGGTTCTGCCATCCATGATAAACAGATACTCGCCAACCACGGCCCCGGCAGCCCCGTAGCGCACCTCGGGCAATTCGCCGATCACCTCCCACGGGCCAAGCGCGCCATCCGGCGCCACCCTGGCGCGCTCGATAGTGCGTTCGGTGGGCAACCCGGCGCCAATGGCGCCTCCAATTACATAAATATATTCTCCACTAACGACGCCGACAATTCCGCCGCGAGAGCGGTTCAACTGGCTGGCGTCCTGCCAGGGTCCAAGCCGGCCATCGGGCATGATCCTCGCCTGCACAACGGTTTGATCCGAACCGCCTCCGAGGAGTCCGCCAATTACATACACGTTTCCTGCTGTGGCAACGGCGGCGAAAGCGAAACGGCCGCCCGGCAGGGGCGTGGTTGGCATCCAGGCGCGCATGCGCTGATCACCAGGACGCACGACAGTCAAGCCGGCAGGGCCGGTGTGGTGGCTTGAGCCATCAGGGTTATACACGGTGACAACATACGCGCCTTCGGGGGTCTCGGCTGGTATCGTCACGACGAGCGTGGCATAGTCAACAAACCTGACCTGGCTGAGCACGATCGGGGCCTGATCGCCCAGGGTCAACGTAACGACCGGGGTGGCGACAAAGCCAGAGCCCTTGATGGTCACTTCACTGGCGGTGGTGTTGTACACCTGCGACGGGGTCACTTGCAGCACCACCGGACCGGCGAGCGCCGAGGCCGGCGGCTGGCCCAGGCTGGCCGCGCCTCCGGCGAGCGCCAGACACAACACGAGCGCAAGGATCACGTAGCGGTTCATATGATCACCTCCCTTCGCTACGTGCGCGCTACAGGGCCGATCTTTAAGTGTAGCACGGCGCCTGGCCAGGTGAAGAATCAAGTCCGCTACCTGGAGTAGCGGTAGGATATCGGATCTGCCTGCTACGTGGTCTGCACCTTCAGGGCACTCCGGACCAGGCGTGGAGTTGCGGGGACGCGACACCAGGAATGCGCCGGGGCTGTTGCAACGTCGCCAGGTGCGCCGGAACCTTACTCTGCAACCTTCAGAATTGATGCAAAGTCCGCCTCCGAGGGGATCAGGGCGGCGTAGCCGCCAAAACCAGCGAAACACCCGGGGTTCGGGGCCGGCCCCAGAGACGTTGCGACCGCCCTGGAGCATGAACGGGCCTGTTTGACAGAGGTCGTAAGGGAGGGCTAGAATCGTCATGAGAGCGGACGTGGCCCGGTGGCCGCCCTGGTCTTCAAAACCTGTGGGCGGGGTGACGAGCCTCGCCGGTGGGTTCGACTCCCACGCGCTCTCGATGTTTTCCCGGGTGCAGGCCGTTGCCCATCTTCGAGATCGCCGATCTTTACCGCAGAGGATCGCAGAGGAAAAAAGACCGTAATGTGAGACCTGACAGGGAGGCGTGGATGATCCCCATTCACGCCGGGCGCTCCAACGACTCCCTGTCAGGTCTCCGTGTTGTCTCCGCGATGGAGCGGCGGCGACGTCAGCCCGCTGGCGTGAGCAGCCAGACCGGGGCGGCCCCGGCCAGACCCAACCTGGCGCTGATCAGTAGACATCCGAACCTCCGGTGCCATGCGGGCGGTATACCACAGAGGGCGACCAGGTTGCCCCCGCGCCCCTGGGAATCACGAGAAGGGCGAAAGGGTTTCGCCCTTCTCTCGTTGTGCCCCCCACGAGGGACTGGCGCCTACGCCTGGCGGATCTGAAACGCCGCGATGATGGTCAAGATCCCGCCGATGATGGCGAAGATGCCGAACACGAACGGGAGAACTACCACCCCTGCCAGGGGGTGCAGCAGCAGCCAGCCTGCCAGAAGGGTCGTCACCGCGCCCCAGATGATCACCCCCAGGCCGCCACCCTGGACGCCCTGCACGATCCGCAGGATCCCCAGAACGACCCCGCTCAGGGCCAGAATAATGATGTAAACGGCTGGCAGCAGAATGCCGCCTACCAGCGGCTGCCCAAGCAGAACCAGGCCGGCCCAGATGCCGATCACCCCGCTGAGGATGGTCCACACCCAGCGCGTCCGGTCACGGAAGAGGCTGATCAGATCGAGCACGCCCGACACAAACCAGGTCGCGCCGGTGAACAAGGCGATCACGACCAGGCTCGCCAGCGGCTGAAACACCAGGAACAGTCCCGCGATGATGTAGGCGATCCCCAGCAGCAAAACGATCCACCAGGGAATCCTGCTCTGGGCCGGGACAACCGTGGTTGCCATACGCAACATCCTTTCTATCCGCAATACGACGGCGCACAGTACGAAGAAGCGCCGCGCCGTCAGGCGCGCTTCACAACGGGGTGCTCCGGGTCACACGAAAACAGCTTGTGTGTTGAGTTTCACCCGAACGGATGCTTCCCGCCACTTTCCTTTGATCAGACTCCACCTGCCCATTTGGTCAGGCTCGTCGCGGCTGTGCGAAGGAGGGCGGGGAAACCGGGTTTCCCCGGTTCCCTGCCCGTATCTGCCCGCAGGCCGTTGGGAAACCTGGTTTCCCCATGCCCCCGCCTGGCGGGAAGGCGCACACCAGGTCTACGAAAAAAATCGGTCAACTCTCGTTCAAGTGAGCATAGAACAGCGATTCCCGATCAGGGCAGCGCGGCGCAGCCGGGCCGGCGCGCGCCGCGTATCGGTATGACCCGATGCACGCCCGGTATCTGCTCCTGGAGGGACTATGGCCAACTATGCGACACCGCTGATCGACCTGTTCGTGCCGCTGCTGTTGCACGACGATCCGCAGGTGCAACGCCAGAGCGCGATGCTACTCTACAGCAGCTACGGCGATGAAGCAGCCCGGCGCCTGAGGATCCTGCTGGCCCGCGGCGATGCTGAAGAGCGCCAGCGCGTGCGGAAGGCCCAGGAGGTCCTGACGCGCTACGTGCCGCGGGCCGCCTCTGAGCCGCTCCCCGGTCCGGAGGTGCAGGCGGCCTGCCTGGGGGTGTTGCGGGTCTGGGTGGCGGGCGTGCCCATCCTGGCTCAGGTGACCGAGCGTGACCGGGGCCGGGCGGGCAGCCACAAGCTGCGGGCGGTGCTGGCGGCGCTGATCCACGCCGGGGGGCGCGGCCTCAGCCGCGAGGCGCTGATGGCCGCTGTCTGGGGCCAGGAAAGCGCCGCCAGCGGCCTCACACGCACGCTCAGTTCGCTGCGCACGCTGATCGTCGAGGCGGGGGGCGAAGAGCTGGCCGACGCCGTCCTGGTGATCAGCGAGGATCGCTGCCTGCTGCATCCTGACCACGTGCGGACCGATGTGCAAACGTTTGAACGCCTCTGCGCCCTGGCAGCGGAGCTTGAGGAGCAGGAGGGCCTGGCGGCGGCGTCGCCGCTCTACGCCCAGGCGCTCGAACTGTACCGGGGCCCCTATATGGCCGATGTCTCCGGCGCCTGGAGCGCATTGATCGAGCGCCGCAACCTCCTGGCGGGCGACTTCCTGAACCTCGTCGAACGCCTGGCCGAGCATGCCTGCAATGAGCGCCGCTACCACGAATGCGCCCGCCTCTGCGACCTGGCCCTATCCGAGGACCCCGCCGCCGACGACCTGACCGTCTGGCTGCTGCGGGCCTACGCCGGCCTGGGCCACTACGCCGAACTGGAGCATGCCTTCCAGCACTACCTGCGGGCCGCCCGCGTTGACCCGCGCGCCGGCAACGATCCGGTGGTGCGGGTCTACACCCAGTTGCAGCGCGAACGGGCGGTAGGGTAATGGGATTTTGGATTTTGGATTTTGGATTTTGGATTTTGGATCGGGCGCAGCGCATCAGGAGGCGGGCGGCATCGTGCTAATGCCCAAACGCGCTGGCTAGATCTGCGCTGACCCGTTCGCCGCGCCGAAACATCAGAGGTGGGGGGAAGTCAGGGGGAATAAAGATGATTTGCCCCTGCTTCCCCTGCGCCGCGTGTGTCAGTAAGAGTCTCCGCCGAGTTCTCCTGCATTCCCACAAGTATTGGAACGGTTTAGCCCCTGTCTTTCCTGCCGGTTCGCTCCTCGGTCGTCAGCGCGATACAGTATCCGCACGCAGGGGCAGGTTCAGAACCTGCCCTCCTGCTATCTCCGCGTCAGGACGCGCTTTGCAAGAGCGGCGCATATAAAGCGGCGTGACATGCGTGTCGTGTACAGCCGCCGAGCAGGGCCAATCTCCCCAAACTGGCGGAATGGAGAGAAACTTCGTTTCTCGATATCGTTGCCCACAGAATGGGCGCTCCAATCAAACGCTACCTTGTATCAAATCATATATATTCACCATAGTACTAACAAAAGTAATTAGATTACAGAAAGACTACAACGAAAAATGTGAACTTCTGGTAACAAATTGGTAATTCAGCGCCGATACCGTGTAAAAAATCGAATAATAACGTCGCGCTCCCTTCCGAACCCATCTTTCTACTACATCTAACCCCAGTGACGAGGAGGAGCCTGTGGTCTCAACGACGTTCCACCCCTATCCGACCCTGCTCGGCGTGTCCGAGGATGCCCGCTCACCCATCCACACGACTGTCCTGATCCCCGTCTACAACGAAGAAGCAGCCTTACCCCGGGTGCTGGAGGAGGTGCTGGCCAGCGTGGGGCCAGGCTACGAGATCCTGGTAATTGACGACGGTTCCCGTGATGGCACCGTCGCGATTGCACAGCGTTACCCCTGCCGGATCATCAGCCACGAGACCAATCGCGGCAAAGGCGCCGCAATGCGGACCGGCCTCGCTTATGCTCGCGGCGAAAAGGTGATTTTCATTGATGGCGACGCTACTTACCCTGCCAGCGCCATCCCCGAAATCTCGCGCCAGCTCGATCACTACGATCTGGTGCGCTGTGTGCGCCAGGAGGGACGCGACAAGATCCCGTTCGTCAACCGGCTGGGCAACCTGTTCTTCGATCATCTGATCCGCAGCGTGCACCAGGTTGAGGGCAACGACGTGCTGAGCGGCCTCTACGGGCTGCACCGGCGCCATCTGCTGGCGATGCGCCTTGAATCTGACGGCTTCGACATCGAGACCGAGATCATGGTCAAGGCGGGCCTGCTGGCCCTCAAGACGCATAGCATGCCCATTCAGTACCACGAGCGCATCGGCGAAAAGAAGCTGAAGCCGTTGCGTGACGGCTGGGCGATCCTCCTGCGCGTCCTGCGCCTGGCGGCGATCTTTAATCCCTTCGTCACCTACATTCTGCCTGGCCTGCTGCTCTGGCTGCTCGCCTTTGCGGCACTGCTGATACTGCGCCATGGCCCCTCCGGCTTCTCCGGCGGCGCGCCAACTCTGCACGCGATGATCTTCAGCGCCATGGCTTTTCTAACCGGCTTCCAGTTAGTCATGCTGGGCGGAGTAGTGCATCTGTACACTACCCATTACGGCATGCGCCGGCCCAACCGCATCCTGGATCTGTTGACGCGGCAGCCGGTTCGTCTCGCCACCTACGGGTTCGCCGGGCTGCTCATCCTTGCCGGTAGTCTCTGGACCCTCGGCCTGGCCGTCCAGTGGGTTTCGGGCGCTCCCGGCGGGTTCTATTCGAGCGAGGCCCTGATCGTCGCACTGGCGATGGTGGTTGGCGGCACGAAACTTTTCGCCACCACTCTGCTTATGGCGTTGTTTGCTTCGCACTCTGCAAGCAAGCAGCGTGAGCAGGATCAGCGAAGCGTCGCCGTCCGTTTTCCAGGCGTCGAGGCAACGCATTGAGAGAGGAGGTTTGTCGTGGCATCCTCAAGGAATCTGCCTGTCTCAGTGATCATTTGCGCCTACACCGAGGCCCGCTGGAGCGATCTGCTGGCCGCCGTGGCCGCGCTGCGGACGCAACAGGCGCCGCCGCACGAGATTATCGTGGTGGTGGATCACAATCCGGCGCTCTTCGAGCGGGCCTGTGACGAACCGGCCCTGGAGGGCGTGCGGGTGATCGCCAATGGTGGCCCGCGAGGGCTTTCAGGGGCCAGGAACGCCGGCGTGGCCCATTCGACCGGGGCAATCATCGCCTTTCTCGATGATGATGCCATCCCCGAGCCCGACTGGCTGGCTCTGCTCCTCGAGGCGTACCGCGATCCTCAGGTCATTGCCGCCGGCGGGGCGATTGAGCCGCTCTGGCCGGTCGCGCGACCGGGATGGTTCCCCGAGGAGTTCGACTGGGTGGTCGGCTGCACGTACCGTGGCGTGCCGACTGCGCCGGCGCCAGTGCAGCGCCTCATCGGGTGCAATATGTCGTTCCGGCGCGAGGCGTTCGAACTGGCAGGCGGTTTCCGCAGCGAGATCGGGCAGGTTGGCCACGATCTCATGCGCAGCGACGACACCGAGTTCACTATCCGCCTGTGGCAACGTCGCGGCGATCACGTGTTGCTCTTTGTGCCACAGGCCCGGGTACGCCATCGGGTGACCGAGGGCCGCGCGAGCTGGGCCTATTTCCGCGCGCGATGCTATGCCGAGGGCTTCTCCAAGGCCCAGATGGCCCGCCTGGTCGGTTCGCGCGATGGGCTTGCCGCCGAACGCGACTACGTGGCCCGCGTCTTGCCTTCGGGTGTGCTGCGGGGGCTGGCGGAGACCGTCACCGGGCGCGATCCCGGCGGCATCCGGCGCTCGGCGGCTATCCTGGCCGGTCTGGCTATAACCGGCTCTGGCTATGTGGCCGGCGCGCTGGCGGCGCATCTCGACGCTCGGCGACGCTACCGTCTCACTCAGTATCTGCTTCCGCGAGGCGCCCGATGAAAATTGTGCAGATTTCGTCAGGTTACTATCCCGACCTGGGCGGGATCGAGGCCCATATCCAACTGCTCAGTGAGGCGCTCGTGCGGCGCGGGCATCAGGTGACGGTGCTGGCCGAAAGCCGGCGACGCGATCTGGCGCCGGTGGAATGGATTGACGGCGTGGAGGTGCGGCGCTTCCCTGCCGTTGGACGAGGGGTGTACCGCTACCCCTCGGGTATGCTGCGCTATCTGCGAGCGCATGCCGGGGCCTGGGACGTGGCGCATGCCCACAATTTCCACGCCCTGCCCCTGATCCTGGCCTGTGTCGCTCGCCCGGCGCCGCTGGTGCTCAGCCTGTACTACCACGGCAAGGGGCACACTTCACTGGCGAACCTATTGCACCGGCTCTATGTGCCGGCCACCAGAGGATTAATCCGGCGCGCAGAGAGGATCGTGTGCGTTTCTGAGGCCGAGACAGCCCTGGTCAGCCGAACCTTTGGCCTCGGCCCGCGCCAGGTCAGCATCGTTCCTGTCATTGTGGCCCTGGTTGACGAAGCTCACGCCAGCGCGGAGCTGCCCCTCCTGGCAGAGGTGCGGACGCCCACTTCCCTCCTCAGCGTTGGACGGATGGCGCCCCATAAGCGGATGGATCGGCTAATAGCGGCCCTGCCTCATCTGCCAGCCACCTACACGCTGACCCTGGTTGGCGATGGGCCGGAGCGCGAGCGGCTGGAGCGGTTAGCCGAGCGGTACGGGGTGCGCTCAAGGGTGCATCTGGCCGGCCGGGTGAGCGACGCCGACCTGCGCGCCTGGTACCGCCGCGCGGGAGCGCTGGCGTCGCTCTCGGAGGCCGAGTCGTTCGGGCGCACCATCATCGAGGGACTGGCTCTGGGGTGCCGGGTAGTATGCAGCGATATCCCGGCGCACCGTGAGTTCGCCCGGCGCTACCCGGCATGGGTGACGCTGGTTCCCCCGGATGCCAGCGATGGGCAACTCGCAACGCTGATTGATGCGACGGTCCGGCGGGAGACAGGCGCGCCGCCCGATCTGCGGCCGTACACCCGATCGGCCATTACCGACTCGATGCTGGCGATCTACGCCGCGGCGGCCCGATCCGGGGCGTCGCGCGCCCGTCAGGCGGTTGTTGTGGAGGTGGCAGGCGATGCGCATCGTCATTCTTAACACCTATAGCTGGCTCAACAAGGGCGACGCGGCGATCGTGCTCGGCACCGTCCGCGCGGTGCGCGCCGTCGCGCCCGAGGCCGACATCACGCTTGTCTCGCTGACGCCAGAAATTGATCGGCCCCGCTATGCCGCCGAAAACCTGCGGGTCGTGGCCGGTCCCTTCGGGTTGTTGTATGCCGCACACATCCCGGTGGCGGCACGTATTGGGCGTTTTGCGAGCGAGTATCTGGCCCTGCTCGGAGCGCTGCTCGCCAGCCGCCTGACTCGGCGGTCGCTGCCGCGCCGGTGGTCCGCCGGGCTGCGTGATCTGGCGAATGCGATCGCCGGCGCCGATGTGGCAATCAGTTGCGGCGGCGGTTTCTGGCAGGACAGTTGGGGGCCGGGCGTGCTCGTCCACGTGGCACAGGTGATGGCGGCCCTGGCGGCCGGCGTCCCTGTGGTCTGTCTCGGCCAGAGCGTTGGCCCTTTCCGCAGCGCGCTCCTCCGCTCGCTCGTGGGCCACGTGCTGCGCCGCGCCGACGCAGTGGTGATCCGCGAGAGCGAGTCGCTGGCGACTATCCAGGCCATGCGCATCGCCCCGGAGCGGTTGCATTTTGGCGCCGACATGGCCTTCGCGCTGGACCGAGACCGGCCCGCCCGTCACGTCAGCATGCCCCGTTCGGGCCGTCTGCGGGTCGGGGTCACGGCGCGGAACTGGTCGTTCCCCCATTCGCTGGATCGCCAGGCGGCGCAGCGACACTACGAAGACGCGCTGGTAGAGGCCCTGGCCCATCTGCTGGCCGTTCACGACGCCGAGATCGTCTTCCTGCCCCAGGTCATCGGTCCCGGCAATGATGACGATCGCCTCGTGGAGCGGCGGCTGGCCGCGCGGCTGAAACGCCCGGATCGGGTGCGGGTGATCGCAGACGATCTGGCGCCATCTGAGCTGATCGAGATGCTGGGCGGAATGGACATGCTGCTGGCCACGCGCTTTCACTCGGCGATCTTCGCCATGCTCGCGCGTGTGCCCGTAGTGGCGATTGCCTATGAGCACAAGACCACCGGGATCATGCGGCGCATGGACCTCGGCCAGTGGATCGTCCCTATCGAAACAGTGAGCGGGGCGCGGCTGATCGAACTGATCGAAGCGCAGCTCGCGCAACGGGAGACGGTTATCGCCACGTTGAACGCCGGGGTAGCGCAGGAGCGCGCGCGGGCGCTGGCCAGCGCGGCCATCTGCCAGCGCATCGCCAGACAGCGCGCGGTGGCAGACCGGGCGGCAGTAGCGACCGAATGAACCTTATCCAAGAAAAGGAGATCCCATGAGTGTTCACGTTCCAATGAAACAGCGACAAACCGCGTTGCCGGGAGGATTGGCCTTCAGTAGCGTGCAGGCGCGCGGCTGGCGCCCTCCGATCTACGCCGTGAGCCTGGCCCTGTTCTTCCTTGGTCTGGGCGTGCTGGCGCAGGCATATATCGTGGAGGCCAACACTCCGGCGGCCTATGGATGGTTCTGGGCCGGGTTGGGGTTGTGCATGGGCGGGGCGCTCATCACCGGCATAGCGCCCGCCGGCACGACCTGGCAGCGCGTACTGATGCTCGCCCTGCTTGGCGGCGCGCTGTACGCGCCCACCTTTCTGCGCAGCCCGGCCTATCCGATCTTCGCCGATGAACTGTACCACTACCAGGCCCTGACCCTGATGCGCGAACAGGGAACACGCGAGGTGAATCTCACCTTTTTCACCGTTCCGCGCGACTATCCGGGTCTGGCCCTGCTCGGGCTGCACATCGTCAGCAGCGCCGGTCTGCCCTCGGAATGGGCGGTGCGGCTCGTGCCGCTGATAGTCCACCTCACCATGCCGGTGCTCGCCTACGCTGCGCTGGCCGCCTTGCGCGTGCCGGAGCGCCTGGCGTTCGTAGGCGGGCTGCTCTACATGAGCAACCGCAGTTTCTTCTTCTTCCACAGCGTCTTCAGCTATGAGACCCTGGGCACCCTTTTGTTCCTGGTGGTGGCGCTGCTCAGCCTGAACCTGCTACGGCAAGAGACGCCATCGGCCTGGCCATTTCATCTGCTGCTGCTGCCGGTGATCGCGGCGATAAGCATCACCCATCACTTCAGCACCCTCATCAGTCTGGCCTGGCTGCTCATATGCGCGCTGGTGACCTGGTCGGTAGGTCACAAACAACGCCGACTCTTTGGCGGGCTATTGTTCTTCGCGGCCCTCTTCGGCCTGGCCTGGCTTGCCTTCCAGTCTGATCGGGGCATTCAGTACGTCGTCCTGACCATCACGAATCGGACGGTGGCATTCTTCAACGGGGTGCAGGCGGCCTTGAGTGCTTCGGCGGCGTCACCCGGCAGTGATGCCTGGCGGTTACGCCCGCTCTTCGCCAACTCGCCGCTGCCATTGGCCGAGCGCATAGTTGCCTACCTCTACCCCGCGCTGATTGCCGCGCTCATTGCGGCGGGCCCGGCGCGGGCGGCGCGCTTCTTCTGGGTCAGGCGAGGTCAGGATCTCACGCCCTACGCAGGCATTCTCGTCCTGGGAATATTCGGCCCGGTCCTCTGGCTCCTCTCCACGCCCCTGGTGTTGACGGTCAATCAAGACGCGGCCTATCGCTCCTGGCCGTTCCTCTTCCTGGGGGTGGCCCTGTACGCGATCATCGCCCTCTACGGCGTTGAGACCGAAACGCGCCGTCCGCGCGCTCCAAAGAGCCTGGCAGCGTTCGGCATCGCCATACCGCTGCTGATCGGCGGGATCGTGCTGGGCGACAACCAGGCGGGACGTTTCCACACCCACCAGATCTTCGCCGCCTCCGGGCCGGAAGCCATCACCGATGATCTGGTCGCGGCGGCGCGCTGGCTGGAGGCGCACTACGGCCCGCACCACCGCGTCGCCGGCGACCGGGCCAGCCAGGTGGCCTTTGGCGCCTTCGGCAACCAGCGGACCCGGATCTGGGGCGTCGGGCACCTCTATTACTACGACGATCCCGGCGGCGCGATCTGGTTCCTCAACGAGCACAAGATTGACTTCGTTAGCGTGGACCGGCGGGTGTCGCGCTATCTGCCGCGCTACAGCACCTACTTCGGCGACGCCGATCCCTTCGGCCAGCAGCGACCGACCCAACCGGTGCCGGTCGAGCGTCTGGAGAAGTTCGATCGCATTCGCGATCTGCAGCGCGTCTATGACAACGGCGACATCATTCTCTACCGAAAGGCGGTGACCCGATGAACACGCTCCTTACTCGCCGGCCCGGACCGCTCTTCATTCCCGCTCTGGTCGGGCTGAGCGCCACGCTGGCCATGCTGCTGGCAGCGAGCAATGTGCAGGCGCCGGCGCTCCGCGCGCCGCTGGGCTTGATGCTGGCGTGCTTTGCGCCAGGCTATGCTGTGCTCTTCGCCCTCTTTCCACGCGAGGCCCATCACCTGCAACAGGCGGCCCTGAGCATCCCCTTGAGTCTGGCGCTGGGCATCCTTGTGGGCGCCGGTATGGATCTCGCGGCCCTACCCTTCTCAGGCGTGCTCTTTGCCGCGTTGAGCTGGGGGATCACGATAACGGGACTCGTCATTGGAGCCTGGCGCCTGGAACGTTCAGGCGGCGCTGCGGGCGGCTTCTTCCGCCAGGCGCCGGATGGCGCGGCGCCGGCGCGACAGCCAGGCCGTCTGCTAACCGGCGCGCTGGCCGCGGCGCTGGTGATACTTTCTGCGGGATGGGCCGGCTCAGCGGTGTACCGGGCCGCCCAGGTTGAAACCAAACCCTTCACCGTGCTGGCGATAGAGCCGGCAAGGATTGATGGCGCCGTGCGTCAGGCCGTGGTGGTTGCCAATCACGAGCATGCCCCGGTCGCCTATCGCCTGGAGGTGCGCCTGCCGGACGGCAACGTTATTGGCGCCTGGGCGGGCACGCTGCCGCCTGGCCAGACCTATCGCATACCGTTGCCTGAACGCCTGGATCTAGGAGCGAGCAGACGAGCCGAGGTGCTGCTGTTCCGCGATCAGGAGAACAAGCCGTACCGGACAGTGCATCTGGTGGGGAATTAGGTCCGTCCGCGAAGCAACCTCACCCCACGGGTTTGGAGGAACGCGGGGAGACTCCGTCTCCACGCCTCGCCCGAACGCTGACAGAACAGGCCAGGCGGGGAAACCGGCAGGTTAGGAACGAAAACCATGCTCACTCAGGCCAGAACTTCGTTTACCCGTATTGTCGCCGGGTTACGCTCGCCGTTGTACCTCAACGGCTATGCGCTGATCGCGAGCGCCATAGCCATGTCCGGTCTCGGCTTCGTCTTCTGGGTGCTGGCGGCCCGCCTGTATCCTCCAGCGGCGGTCGGGGCCAGTTCAGCGCTGGTCTCCCTGTTGATGTTCCTGGCGGGGATCGCCCAGCTCAACCTGCGCGGCGCGCTGATCCGCTTCCTGCCGCTGGCCGGTCTGGCGGCGCGCCGGCTGATCCTCGGCGCCTACGCCGCCAGCCTCGGCGCCAGCCTGCTGTGTGGCGGCGCGACGCTGCTGGTCGCCCGCCGGTGGCTGCCTGAAGAGGCCTTCATCATCACACGACCCGCTTTCGCCGCGTGGTTCATCATCTCGGTGGCGGCGCAGACGATCTTCGCGCTCCAGGATCACGTGGTGACCGGGCTGCGCCGCACGCTCTGGGTGCCAGTCGAAAACCTGATCTACTCGCTGATCAAGATCGCGCTGCTGATTGCCCTGGCCGGCAGCGCCCTGGAGCCCGCAATCTACTTTGCCTACACCGTCCCTATGCTGGCGCTGGTCATTCCCGCCAACTATCTCATTTTTTCGCGCTGGTTGCCGGCCCACGGCGCTGCTTCAGACCAGGCGGAGAAGCAGATGAGCTTCGAGCGCCTGGTTCGCTTTGTGGCCGGGGACTATCTGGGATCGCTGTTTGCCCTGGCATCCACGACGCTCGTGCCCGTACTGGTGGCAATCGCCCTGGGGACAGAGGCGAACGCCTATTTCTATCTGCCCTGGGTGATGGTAGGAGCACTGGAATTGTTAGCGGCAAACATGACCGCTTCGTTTACCGTGGAAGCCGCCCGCGAGCGCGCGAAGATGATTGTCTACAGCCGGCGCGTGCTCGGGCAAATGCTGATCCTGCTGGCGCTCGCGTCAGTGGTCATGCTGCCCGGCGCGCCCCTTCTGTTACGGATCATCGGCCAGGAGTACGCCGATGCCAGCGCCGAGTTGTTGCGCCTGCTGGTGCTGTCGAGCGTTCCACAGGCGGTGCTGGCGCTGGCAATGAGCATCGCGCGGGTCGAAAACCGCATACGGGTGATCGTGGCGCTGCAAGCGGCGAACTGCGGCCTGCTGCTGAGCCTCAGCGCGCTGATGCTGCCAGCGCTGGGCATCCTGGCCATCGGCTGGGCAAAGCTGATCGCCCAGGGCGGCCTGGCGCTGCTCATGCTGGGCACGGCCCTGCGCCCGCTGTGGCGGTCCAGGTGTGGAGGTGTGGAGGTGTGGAGGTGAAAGAACATCTCCACACCTCCACAGACGAATTATCAGGCGGTTTTGGAACTTTAGACGGAATTTCATCTGAAGGGAGGACATGACCGTGCATCCACTCATCCTCGACATGGGGTTCACCGGCGCGGCATCAACTATGGGACTGGCCGCCACGCTGTTCCTGATCGGCGTGCTGGTACAGCGCGAAGCGATCAGCAGCCTGGCGCACGCACGCGCAGGGCGGATGCGGGCAGCCCTGTGGGTGGCGATTGCGCCGCTGGTGGGCGTTTTTGCGCTGGTGGTGGCGACGCGCATTACCGCCGCGCTGGCCGGCTGAAAGTGAACGGCATTGAGCCTGTTGAGGCGTCGGTGCACCAGCAACCACGCTCAGATGCTCGATGTTCAGGCGGCGATCATCAAGCTACAACCTCGAATTGCGCCATGCGGATCTTAATGCTCACTGATTTCTATCGGCCCCTGATTGGCGGCCAGGAGCGCCACGTCGAGAACCTGGCCCTCGAACTGGCAAACCGGGGGCACCGGGTAGCCGTAGCCACCCTCTGGCACGAGGGCCTGGAACGCTTCGAGGAGGACCGGGGGGTGCGGATCTACCGCATCCAGGGGACTGTGCAGCGCGCCTCGGCGCTGTTCAGCCAGACGGGACGCCGCTTCGCCCCGCCGGCGCCTGATCCTGAGACAGTGTGGGCCTTGCGGCGCATTCTCCGGCGCGAACGCCCCGAGATCGTCCACGCCCATAGCTGGATCGTCCATTCCTTTCTGCCGCTTAAGGCCGGGAGCGGCGCGAAACTAGTGGTCACCCTGCACGACTACGGTCTGCATTGCGCCACCAAAATGTTGTTGCGCCAGGATCACCCGTGTACCGGCCCGGCGCCGGACCGCTGCCCGGGGTGCGCCGCGGCGCACTACGGCCTGCTGAAAGCCAGCGCGACCCTGGCCGCGCAGCGGGCGACCCTGTCCTGGCTGCTCGCGGCAGTGGACCGCTTTATCGCCGTCAGCCAGGCCGTGGCGGAGGGCAACGGTCTGGCTGGCAGTGGGCGCGCCTGGGAAGTGATCCCTAACTTCATTG
Organism: Chloroflexaceae bacterium; assembly: GCA_025057155.1. NCBI lineage: Bacteria > Bacillati > Chloroflexota > Chloroflexia > Chloroflexales > Chloroflexaceae > Chloroflexaceae bacterium. The sequence continues at coordinate 203,342 of JANWYD010000007.1, read as the reverse complement.
CCGATGGCATCGAGATGTCAGACAACGATGCGGGGGACCTCGCGGCGCAGCTTCCATCCGGCGACTTCCTCCTCTTCGTCGGGGCGCTCAATCGTCACAAGGGCCTGCACGTGCTCCTCGAGGCCTACGCGCGCCTTGAGGACGCGCCGCCGCTGGCGCTTATTGGCGCGTGGGCGGAGCAGGATCTGCGGCTTCCCGCGGGGGCGCAAGTGTTCGAGCACTGGCCCCACGCCGCGGTCATGCATGCATGGCAGCGCTGCGCTATCGGCATCGTGCCCTCCATCTGGCCCGAACCCTGCCCGACGGTGGCGATGGAAGCTATGCTGGCAGGCCGCCCGCTGGTCGCCTCGCGCATCGGCGGCCTGCCAGACCTGGTGGCGCATGAGGAAACGGGCTTGCTGACGCCGCCGGGCGATGCCGGGGCGCTGGCGGCGGCCCTGGCGCGCCTGCTTGGCGACCCGGCGGCGCGACGGCGCATGGGCGCGGCGGGGCAGCGGCGCGTGGCCGCCTTTCAGGCGCACGCGGTCATCCCGCGGATCGAAGCCCTGTACGCCGCACTTCTGGAACCCGCCGGACGAACCGTGCCCGTTTGACAGACAGTGGCGCAGAGAACGCGATTTTCCCTCTTCCAACCGGCTATACGCACAAAAGGAGGAACTTTACAATGACAACCTCATCGCTCCCCTTTGAGACCCGCGGCTCTGAACGCGCGCTGGCGCCGGGATTATGGTTCTGGCTCTACCCCGCGCCCCTGGCCATTGCCGAGCTGCTGGTGGCCGGCGGGCGGCCCCTGGCGGGCCTGCTGCTCCACGCCGCCCTGGCCCTGGCCCTCATCTACCACAGCGCCCTGGGCCGCGCCGGACACGAGCGCAACCTGGCCCTGGCCCTGCTGCTCGTCCCTCTGCTGCGCATCGTCGCCCTGGCGTTGCCGCCGTCCGGCGCGTTGCTGCTCAGCATCACCCTGGCCGGGGCGGGCATCCTCGTCGCCGCCGCGCTGGTGATCCGCGCCCTGCGGCTGCGCCCGCGCGAGGTGGGCCTGACCCTCGGCGAATGGTGGATGCAACTGATGGTGACGGGCTGCGGCATCGCCCTGGGCTACGCCGGGGCGGTCCTATTGCGTCCCGAACTCCCCGCCGGCCTGGTCTCCTGGCAGGCCGTCGCCGCCCTCGCCCTGGCCCTGCTGGTCTTCGCCGGCTTCGCCGAAGAGTTGATCTTCCGCGGCCTGCTGCAAACGGTGAGCGGGCCGGCGCTGGGACGCTGGGGGCCGCTCTATGTGGCAACCATCTTCGCCCTGGTGCAACTGGGCTTCGGTTCGCCCCTCTACGCCCTGCTGGCCTTCATCACGGGGCTGGTCTTCGCCGGGGTGGTGCGGCTGAGCGGCTCGATCATCGGCGTGGCCCTGGCCCACGGGGTGGCCAGCATCGTGATGCTGCTGGTGATGCCCTATGCGCGGGCCAACCAGGACTCGCCGGTGGCGACGGCGCTGCCGCTGGCGATGCTCATCGGCGGGGTGTGCGCGGGGATTGCCGTGCTGCTGTTCGCGCTGGCGCGCCTGACCCCGCGGGCGCCAGCGGGCGCGGCCCCGGCCCCGGCGCGGGTGGCGATGGGCGCGGGTGAACCGCCGGCCCCGGCGCGGGTGGCGATGGGCGCGGGGGCTGCGCTTGCCGCCGCCCAGACGGGCGCGCCGCTCCTTTCGGCGAGCCAGCTCACCCGACTACGGCGTGCGGCGCAGTTGACCTACATTGACCTGGCGGAGCGGGCCGGGCTGCCGGCGCGGCTGCTGGCGGAGATTGAGCTGGGCCTGGCCCCCCTCGACCCGGAGAGCGCCCTGCGCCTGGCCGATGGGCTGGGCATTCTGCCGCAGGAGTTGCGGGCGGCGGCGGGGTAACCAGGGGGCGTGCGGCGCTCCTGCTCGCTGAAATGGTCTGGGAGGGCCAGGCCTACCCAGACCATTGCATCCTGGTGCGCAACCAGGACATACCGGACAGCCATGTCGCCTCCCCCCTGGAGGCGGACGTTGCATCAGCCCCGAGGGGCTACGTCCTTCCGAACCTCCCCCAGAAATCGAATGGGCATTATAACTCCAATAAGATACGCAACGTGTCCTCTACTCGTCGCATCGTCACAGGCGTAATTGCTCCCCAGGGCTTTCCTTGCAGACGATCCTTCGAGATCGAGCGGAGGGCGTCACACAGGATAAAACTCCGGGTGCTGACCCCTCCTTCAGGCGGATCGAGGGCAATATGCGCCGGGATACGGCGATCCGTTCGGGTCAACGGGATCACAAACACCAGTCCGGAAGGTCCGTGGTTAAACAGGTCGGTCGAGATAATCAGCACCGGGCGCGTGCCTGCTTGCTCATGGCCACGAACAGGATTGAGATTGGCGAGCCAGATTTCACCCCGTGACGGTTCAAGACCCATCCCCCTCCTCCTCCTGGTCAAGTCCATCGAGCAGGGTCACATCCCACAGGGCAGCTTCAGCCGCCGCCTCGGCTTGCGCCTGCGGGTCGGCTTGCAACGCGGCATAGGCGACATTCAAGGACTCTAAAAACTGCCGCCGACGGTACTGCTCCAGGGCAGTTTCCAGCACCTGCTGGATGGACGTTCCCGCGGCCCGGGCAAGCTGGTTGAGCAGGTCCCGCGTTTCCTTTGACACGCGAATGGTCGTCGTCGCCATCGTCCCCCACCCTTTCGCTGTCTACATTATAGTCTACGATATTATAGCAGATATGTAGACAAGGACGTTGGAGATGGCGGGGCTTGTGTAACTCGGGCAAGCCCCTGATCCCGGTTTTTCGCTGGTAATCGCGCCAGAAGCATCCCTGGCACGTCTACGCCACCCCACACCCCGCCGCTGGCGGCGGACGTTGTACGAGCCCTGAGGGGGACACAGCAGCGGTTTCTCTCGGCGACCCTTTCTGGTACAAGCGGTCGGGCGCTCTATGCAGCCGCTCACGATTGAGCGGAACGCGAAAGCCGAAGGTGACTGGCACCCCGACTCTCTACATCTCTCAGGTGTAGGGTTTTTCAAGTGAGAAGGGGTTTTCAGCATTCCAATGCGCTTACGGTCCTCACCCCCCGCCCCCAGCTCCCGCTCAGGGAGAGGGAGGGCGGGCGTCCCAATGCCCTACATGGCGAATGCGACGCGAGGATGGGCCGAAGAACCCTGCACCTGAGAAACTCTCTACATCCCCCGTGACTGCGTGAGCGACCGAGGCGTCGTGATCAACGATAATGGGAAACCAGATTTCCCCGTGCCCTGCGTACCGGTGTGCGAACAATCCGGGTGGGGCAGCCTTCCAGGTTGCCCTGCATGCAGGTTGCCCCACCACCAGGAGCAAGCCCGTGTCTACCAGGAACCTTGTCATCCTCTCCGAAGGGGTCGAACTGGATTTTGGCAATGGGTCCGGAATCTTCGATCAGCACTATCAGGTGCCGGAGGGGACTATTCTGGGCATGATCGGCCCCTCGGGCTGCGGCAAGACCACCACCTGCCGCGTGGCCCTGGGCCTGCTGATCCCCCAGAAGGGACGCATCACCACCCTGGGCCGCAATCCGGCCCGGTTTCGCGCTGCCGATCGCGAGCGGATCGGCTATATCCCCCAGCAGTTCGTACTCTACCCTCGGCTGAGCGTGGCCGAGAATGCCGCCTTCGTCGCCTCGCTCTACGGTATGCCCGCCCGCCAGGTGCGCGCCCGGCTCGACGAGTTGCTGGCCTTTGTGGACCTGAGCGACGCCCGCCATCGCCTTGCCCGGAACCTCTCCGGCGGCATGCAGCGCCGCCTGATGCTCGCCGGGGCGCTCATGCACGACCCGGTGCTGCTCTTCGCCGACGAGCCAACCGCCGGGATTGACCCGGTGTTGCGCGCCCGCTTCTGGGAGTACTTCCGCCAGCTCCGCGATCAGGGCCGCACCCTGGTAGTGACCACCCAGGTGGTCAGTGAGGCCGTCTACTGCGATTACGTGGCCGTGATGCGCAAGGGGCGCATTCTGGCCGTGGATACGCCCGAGAATCTCCGGCGCATGGCCCTCGGCGGCGAAATTATTGACCTGACGCTGACGAACCCCGAAGAGGTGCACCGCGCCCTGGAGGTGCTCAGGCGCTGGAAAGATGTGGTCCGGACGGCCCATCGCTCGCCGGACCCCGACGCGGAGGCCGATATCCACGTCGTGGTCGAGGACGCCCGCGAATGGCTGCCCGAGGTGCTGAACCGTCTGGAGAATCAGAAGCCGCGCATCGGCGTCGAAAGCGCCGCGCCGGTCGAGGTCAGCTACGACGAGGTGTTTATAAAGATTATGGAAATGGACCAGCGCGCCCAGGAGGCTCGCCATGGCTGAGACGCCGCTCATCGAGAAGACCGCGCCCGCGCGCGCCCGACCCGGCGATGCGCCAGCCTGGCGTCGCTGGCTGATCCGCGCGCGGGCCTACTTTCTCAAGGAAGTCAATGAGATCCGCCGCCAGCCCCTGCTGATCATGAGCCTGATCGTCGGGCCGCTGCTGGTGCTTATCCTCTTTGGCGCGACCTACGTCAATAGCACCCCCCGCGTGCGCACCGCTGTAGTCCTGCCGCCGGGCGGCGCGCCCGGTATCAGCGAGGAACAGATCCGCGAGGTGATCGGGTTGAACTTTGACCTGCGGGCGATTACCACCGACCGGGCCAGCGCCGAGGCCCAACTGGCCGCTGGCGACCTCGACCTGGTGCAGATTATCCCCGAGAATGCCGCCACCGCCCTGCAGGAGGGCGTCAGTCCGCAGATCGAGTTCATCTCGAACGCGATCAACCCCCTGGTGGAAGGCTGGATCCAGTACCTGGCCTACGCCGAGGTGAACGAGATCAACAAAGCCATCCTGCGCGCCACCGCTGCCCAGGCCCAGCAGGAGGCCACCACCATTCGCGTGCGCGTGGTGGACGCCGAGGGCAAGGTAGCCGAGCTGGAACGTGGGGTCTTGGAGGCGCGCGCCGAGGCCGCCCGGCGCGACATCCGCGAAATCCGGGCCACCCTGGAGGCCCTGGAGCAGGTGCTGCCCTCGCAGGAGTTTCTGGCCGCCCAGGGCGGCGAGAGCGCCCGGCTCCGCCCGACCATCGAGCGCCTGAAGACGAACCTTGACCGCATTGACCGGGCCATCGCCGACGATAAGCTCGCCGAGGCGCTGGCGGAGATTTCAGCGGCAAAGAACGATCTGCGCACGCTGAACGGCAGTCTGGAGATCTTCGTCAATACCCCCCCGGAGCGCCTGGTGTCTCCCGTGACCCAGAGCTACCGCAACCTTCGTGGCGGCGCCTACCCCGCCGTGGTCTACTACGCGCCGGGAGTGCTGGCGCTGCTGGTGCAGCACACCGCGGTGACGCTCGGCGCCCTGGCCCTGGTGCGCGAGCGGCTCATGGGCGCCTTCGAGGTCTTCCGCGTCGCCCCGGTGAACCTGACCCAGTTGATCGTGGGCAAGTACCTGGGCTACACCGTCTTCATCGGCCTGGCGACCCTGGCGCTGATCGTGGCCATGACCCTCCTGGGCGTGCCGCTGCTGGGCAACTGGCTGCTCTTCGCCGCGCTGATCCTGCTCCTCATCGTCGCCTCCCTGGGGGTCGGCTTCCTGATCTCGGCCCTCTCCGGCTCCGACAGCCAGGCCATTCAACTGGCTATGATCTCGCTGTTGCTCTCTATCTTCTTCAGCGGCTTTTTCATCGCTCTGGACAGCTTTGCCTGGCCTGCCCTGATCGTCGCCTACGCCATCCCCATGACCCACGGCCTCGCCGGGTTCCAGGACATGATGCTGCGCGGCATCCTCCCCAATCTCTGGACCTGGATCGGCCTCGGCCTGATTGCAGTGATAACCTTTGCCCTCGTCGCGCTGATCACCCGCCGGCAGTTGCTCAAGGCGTAAGACACGATTGACACCTGAGGCGCCGTTGAAGGGGTGTGAGGAGGCGCAGCCTCCCCGCAACTCCCGGTCCGCCGACAGCGGGTGTGCGCCCTGGCGCAGTGCGGACCGGTGTTCTGCCGCGGAATAAGTACGGCGGGTCATTGCCGAGCTGGCCGATGAGCCCCGTCCTTCTGAGAGCAAAGAGTTGCTGTATCCATCCGGTGGCGGAACCGCGCGTTCTCAACCCGCGCCAGAACAGTCTGTAGAAGCTCCTTCGGAGCCCGTGCGCGAGTTGCGCCGTATCCGATTGGAACGCTGGCGAATTGTTTATGCAATTACCGAAGCGGATCAGGCTATTGATGTGTTGACCGTCCGCAAACGTCCGCCCTACGACTATGGCGATCTGGAGCAGTTACTGGCCACGAGTTGAAGCGTTTGTCAGGGGTCTGTGGCAGGCCGTACCCGCCCGGTGCGTGGCCCCGGCAACACAGAAGAACCTCTCCCATGTGTCGTGTCCGGGCGGCGATCTTGTTTGGTTGCGCCCTCGCAACTCCAGGTGATCGCGCTGACACTGGATCTGTCGCTTGACACATGCTATTCTATAGCCAGACGTAGCCGGTAGTCTCTGATGGTAGAGGCGAAAGGGACATTGGTCCTCCCCGGCTACGCCCCTTTTTTGGGCGGAAACGCCGGACGGATCGCCTGATCCGCCCGGCGTTTTTTGTTTGATCTCTAAGACGATAACGAGACTTCGTGTCGGCAGGGGTTGCAGGGGCCTACGACCTGCAGGATTTCCCGTTGCGGGGAGGCGGCGCTTCCCCGCAACCTCCAGGAATGCGTTAAGTCAGGAAGAGGAAATGCGCCACGCCCAATCCAAAATCCAAAATCAAAAATCCGCAATTAATTAGCTTCGTACCGCTCAAAGGCCAGCCCATAGCTGCGCGCCGGCACATCGCCAAGGGCCGCGGGCCACTGCCCGGTAAGGGCGCGCACGATCTTCCCCACGTGCTCGTGACTGTTTTCGATGAAGATGGTATAACGCTGCTGAATGCCTGCCGCCACCGTGCCTGCCAGGTAGAGACCCGGCACATTCGTCTCCATGGTCTCCGGGTTGTAGACCGGGACGCGATTCGGTCCCCACAGTTCCACGCCCGCCTGCTCGAGCAGGCGCTGATCGCCGCGAAAGCCGGTGGCGAGCAACACAAAGTCCGTCTCGTGCATGAGGGGAGGCCCGTCCACTGGTCGTCCGTCTTCGGTGCGCGCCAGTTCAACGCAGCCCGGATGGATCGCCACAGGCGCAGTTTCGGGGAGAAAGGCGATGGTTCCGGCCTCGATCTGCGCCTCCAGATCAGGCAGGAGCCAGTGCTTGATCCGCCGTTCGTCAAAGCGGGCGCGGCGGTAGCTGATCGTCACCCGCGCCCCGGCGCGCCAGCAGCGCAACGCCGCCTCCGCCGCCGAGTTCTTGCCGCCGACGATCAGCAGGCGGCGCCGGAAGTAGTCGTGCGGGTCGCGGAAGTAGTGCGAGACGTGGGGCAGATCCTCGCCGGGGATGTGCAGCCGGTTCGGGTAGTGCATGTCGCCAATCGCCAGAGCTACGCGCTGCGCCCGGTAGCGCCGTTCGCCGGTGAGCGGCGCAGTGATCAGGGTAAAGCCGTCGGCGTCACGGCTCAGGTTGGTGACCGGCTCGTAGGTGTGGATCGGCAGGTCGAATTGCTCGACCACCGCGCGCAGATAGGCCAGGTACTCCTCGCCGGTGATACGGTTCTGGTGGTTGTTGGGAATGGGCACGCCGGCGATGGCCAGGCGCTCGGTGGTGCTGAAAAAGGTCGTATTTCGCGGCCACCAGGTCATCGTGTGGCCAATCTGCCCCGCATCAAGGTGCAGGTATTCCACCCCTGCGCGCCGCAGGCACACGGCCAGTTCGATGCCAATCGGCCCCGCGCCGATGATGGCCAGTTCGTAGACAGGCGTTTCCGTCATGGGAACCCCTTGCGTTGGGACGGCGGCGTTGTGCCCTCCTGCGAGTATCATACTATCCCGGCTGTGCGCCGGGTTGGCCTCACGCACTACGGTTCAGAACCCGGCTTTCCTGCACGTCGAGCCTGGTCGGGGCAACCAGCCGGTCGTTGCTGCCCCACCGCTCCCTGGTCGCCAGGGCATTCAAGCGACCTCATCCGCCCTCGGCGAAGCGCAGCGCGGCCAGGCCGGCCACCACCAGCAGGGTGGGAACCAGGGCGATACAGGCGGGGAAGGCGAGCTGGCGCAGCGCGACAACCCGGCGGGTATAGCCGGACGCGACCGCCGCCAGCAGCAGGAACATGGTGAACAGTTCAGCGATGATCCCCGCTACGCCGAGCAGCGCCAGCGGCCAGTAGAGGGCTTCCAGGCCGCTGTGGATGGCCAGCGCCAGCAGCCCGTTGAGCAGCAGCAAGCCGCCAAAGCCGCGCCAGTCCAGCACCGGGCGCTGCATCTCCGCGTTGGCGCGCAGGGCGCGGTTAAAGACGAACAGAATGATCGGCGTCAGCGCGATGCCGAACAGAACGCCGGTGATGGTGCGCAGGTCGTTACGCGGCATGTAGAGGTAGGCCCGCCCTGTATCCTCCAGCACCGAATTGACCCCATCACCGACCATCGCCAGGGCGCCCAGAGCCAGCACCGCCAGAAGCGGGCGGGAGGGCAGCGCCGCGGCCCGTCCATACCCTCGCGCAAACAGGTATCCCAGGCTGAGCAGATAGCTGCTGTAAATCCCCGCGTTGCGCGCGCAGAGCGGCAGGGGCCGCTCGCCGAGGAAGACCAGGTGCTTCTGGGCCACCAGGCCGTGTACGGCTGCATAGAGCTTCCACTCCAGAGTGGCGCCAGGCCAGAGGGCGAACGTCAGAATAATGGCGCCAACGAACGCGAGAAAGACCAGTTCCCAGAACCGCTGGCGTCGTTCAGCGGCGGCGCTTTGCTCGCGCGCGCGTTGCTCCGCGATGCGCGCGCGGGCCAGTTCAAGAATTTCATCGGGACGCGGCGGCATATGTGGCGCAGCCCTCCACGTGGAGTCAAAGCCAGCGCAACCCGGAGGGTTGCGCCTACAGGCCATTGCTATCATCTCCATCGGCAGTTGTAACAGAGCAGCCATCCAATGTCAAGGCGCGTCAAGAACCCTGGGCGCGCGTGTTGCCCGCTCGTTCAGGCGCATGCTATACTGAGCACACGTTATATTCAGCAGGGAGCAGGTCCTGTGCATCCGGAGCCTTCAGCGCTGCTAGAGGCGGCGCATGCCATTGTTGCCGAGCAGATCGCCCGTCTGCGAGCGTTATACGCCTCCGCGCAGCAGGAGCTTGCCCGGCTCGAAGCCGAGGTGCGCCGCCTGGAGCGCCAGCTCGACGAAGTGATCATCCAGGCGCGCTTCGCGTCGGAGCGTGGCCAGGTTAGCGCCACGACGCTGGCCGAACGCCAGCGGCGCCTGCGCGCCGCCCACGAGTCCCTGACGCGGGAGTACGAGCGGATGCGCCGCGCCCTGCGTCAGCTCGACCAGTTGGTGCGCCAGATTGATATGAGCAGCGCTACTCTGGCGGGTGGCGGCGAGGGCGACACCGCTGATCCCTGGGTGCAGGCTCTGCGCTCGCAGGTCATCATGGGCCGCGAAGAAGAACGGGCGCGCCTGGCCCGCGAGGTGCACGACGGTCCTGCCCAGGTGCTGGCCAACACGCTGATGGGGCTCGAACGCTGCCAGATGCTGCTGGCCGAACGCCGGCTGGAGCATCTGCAAGAGATGCTTGGGCAACTTGGCGAGAACGCGCGCGAAGGCTTGCGTGAGGTGCGCGGCTTCATCGCCGATCTCCGCCCAGGCAAGCTCGAGGAGCAGGGGCTTGCCAACGCCGTCCGCGAGTATGTGCAGCGCTACCGTGACACGGTCAATGTTCCGGTCAGCCTTGACCTCGATCCGCTCCCGCGTTTGCCGGCCGAGGCCGAGATCGTCCTGTACCGTATCGTCCAGGAGTCGCTCCAGAATGCTCGCAAGCACGCGCCCGGCGCGCCGATACACCTTGTACTCACGCGGTGTGACGACCGCCTGGTGCTCCTCATTCGCGACGAGGGGCCCGGCTTCGATCTGCGTGAGGTGGCCCGACGCGCCGGGCGCGAGAGTTGGGGGCTGACCAGTATGCGCGAACGGGCCGAGTTGATCGGCGCCAGTTTTGTGGTTACGACCCGCCCCGGCCATGGAACCGAGGTTGCGGTCAGTTTGCCGCTGCGCGGCGCAGGAACTCCATCGAGGCCCCTATGACGAACCCAAATCCCATCCGCGTATTGATCATAGACGATCACCCTCTTTTCCGCCAGGGGATCCGCTGGAGTCTCGAAGACGCCGATGATATTACGGTGGTCGGCGAGGCGGAAAACGGTCAGGAAGCCCTTAAGCTTACTGAGCGCCTCAACCCCGATGTGGTCCTGGTGGATATCAATCTGCCTGGCCTCAACGGTCTGGAGGTTGCGCGGGTGATCAAACGCCGTGACCCGCGCATCGGAATCATTGTGCTCAGCGTCTATGAGGACGATGATCAACTGTTCCAGGCGATCAAGGTCGGCGCGGCCGCCTATTCGTCCAAGGATGTGCACCCTGAGGAACTGCTGATGTTCATCCGCGAGGTTGCGAAGGGTCGCTATTTGATTAACGATGCCGTGCTGGCTCGCCCCGCCGTCGCCACCCGAGTGCTCCACCAGTTCCGCGAACTGGCCGCCACCGATGATGAACAGACCTCAAATCTCTTCGCCCCCCTCACCAGCCGGGAGATCGAAATCCTCGACTGCATTGCTCGCGGTCTTTCCAATAAGGAAATCGCCAACGAATTGTCCATCAGCGGGCAGACGGTCAAGAACCATATTACCTCCATCCTCTCCAAGCTGCAGGTCAACGACCGCACGATGGCGGTGATCTACGCTATCAAGAAGGGCTGGATCAAAATGGGCTACACCCTCAGCAGCGATCCGTCCTCCACGGAGTAGTGTCCGCCTCTCCCGGAACAACGGCGCGCCACAACGCCGAGGTCCGCAACCGGCACTGCGTTTTTGCCATTCTGAAGCGGGTTGCGGACCTCGGCGCCGTTCACGTTCGTTGCCCGTCACAGGTCGGTCTGGCGCTCGAGACCTGCCCGGTCGAGCACATGGATCGCGTTGCGCTCCATGCGGATCAGTCCGAGGGCCTCAAAGCTCTTGAGGGTGCGGCTCACCATCTCGCGCACCGTTCCCAGACGCGCGGCCATCTGAGCCTGGGTAAGCGGAGCGACCGGCGCGCCCCGTTCGGCTGCCCGGGCCTGCTCGAGCAACAGCCGGGCCAGGCGTCCCTGCACCGTGTGCAGGGCAAGGGTGTCAACCAGGTCAACCATGTGACGCAGCCTTGCGGCAAGCTCGCTCAGGAGCGCCCGTGCCAGCGCCGGGTGCGAGTCGATGAGCTCGAGCAGTCGCTGGCGCGGCAAAGCCGCCAGCACCGCGTCATCCAGCGTCTCGGCACTGGCGGGGCAGGGGCCGCCATCAAAGATCGGCACGGCATTAAACAGCCCGCCCGCCCCGACGATCCCGAGCACCTGCTCGCGACCGCCGGTCGAAAGGCGGTAGAGCTTCACCCGTCCGGCGACGACCAGATACATCGCCTCAGCCGGCTCGCCCTCAAGTTGCAGCGTCGTCCCCGCTGGACGCTCCAGGACCGTCATGATCGCCGCCAGGGCGCGCAGGGTCGTTTCGGGCAGGCCGGCGAACGGGGGCATCTGCTCCAGCATCGGCGCATAACTGGTCATTGGCCGCCCCTCATCGCTCAACCACAGAGTACTGACCGGAATGATCGATCCGTTTAGAACCCTGAGCCGTGCGGCTCGCGACGCTTGCGCCGCCATCGTTGCGGATCAATCGTTTTGAGAAATGCTGCCGGCGCTCGGCGCTTCCCTCGGCGCCGAAGGCAACCGGCCCACTCCTCACGCATTATACCTTCATCACACTTAAGGGAGCGACCCCGTGGCATACACGCCAGGTCCCACACCATCCCTGTGAGAATTGTCGCTTCCAGGGACGCCCGTCGGTGCTACACTGGCGCCTGCCGGCACGCGGATACCGGCCGCACCGCTCGGCAACTGCCCGCTGCGGATGGCAGGCAGGAGGGAGCATGGCATCCCACCAGTACCAGTACGTCCTTCCGCTGATCAACGTTCGGCTGTGCACCGGCTGCGGCCTGTGCGTCGAGCTCTGCCCGACGCGTGCCGTGACGATCCTGGGGGGTCTGCCCGTGATCACGCGGCCAGAAGATTGCACCTTCTGCGAGGTGTGCGAGAGCTACTGCCCTGAGGGGGCCATCGAGCGTCCCTTCACGATCACCTTCGCCCCGGACGCCACTCGCCTCTCCGGACGCGGCAAGCGGCGTGACCGGTCCGGGTGAGGACCCGTTATGCGCCCGAGGGTGCGTGAAAGCAGGACGCAAGGCCAGACGGGCAGGCGAGGGGAGGGAGCATCGTCCTACCCCGGCGCGGCCCGCTACGCGGCCATGGTCGGCGACTGCTTTGCCGTCACACAATCAACAGCGCTGGAGTGCCGCCTCGCGAAGCTGCCCTCAAGGCAGATCCCAGCGATCGGGTTCTTCATACTCCTCGCGGCGCCAACGCCAGCCTGGATCATAGATCGTCCCCGACTCGCGCACGGTATAGAGAGCCTGGAGCGCAATGTACAGCACGCAGAGTTGCTGCGCCCGGTTACCCGGCTCTCCCAGGGGATGACCAAAGGGCCACTTCAGATGAATGGCGCGCGGCGGGCGCACCCGCTCGGCGATCTCGCGCAGAGCGATAATGCACACGGTTGGGATGCCAAAACTCTCGATGACCCTGGCGATCAGTCCCACGGACTGATTGCACAGCCCTCAGGCAGGGGTTAGCAGCACCGCATCAATCTTCTCCTGCCGCAGCATGCCCGCCACCTCGGGCGCGGTCTGGCGGATCAGCGTCTCGACGTGGGGCGGCTCGATGTGCCCCATGAAGCCGTAACAGGTTCCCAGACCGCCGATGGCGCCGCGGGCCGCCAGTTCGCGCGCGAGTTCCAGCGGAAAGAGGATGTTCAGATCGCGCTCGGCGTCGGTGTGGTCGTAGTAGTCGTGGGTGATCGCCAGCTCGTTCACAGGCGTATCGGCGGGAATGGCCCGGTAAGTGGGATCGCCGCGCGAGTCGCGCATGTCAAACGGCGTTTGCGCGCGCAGATGCACGCCCCCCGTCGTCACCAGGGCCAGCCGCACTTCCCGTAGCGGCTTCTCCAGGCGCGCCAGGGGCACGGGTTCACCCTCCAGGGCCTCGAACCACTGCCCCCAGATCCGCGCCAGTTCAGGGGCCTGGGAGAGCAACTGCCCGAAGGCGCTCTCCAGGCGCTGCCGCAGCCAGTCGAAATCGCTCATGATCCCATTCCTGTGAGTCAATGCACACACATCGCGCCAGGCGTCGTGAATAGTCTGTGACGTAAGTTTCCTGGCGTTTCCGCCCTCCTCCCGGCCTGCATTCTCAGGTGTAGGGTTTTCCAGCGCAGGCTCGCGTCGCATGCGCCATCCGGGGCATTGGGACGCCCGACTCTCCCCTCTCCCGCGAGCGAGAGAGGAGGGCGGGGGGGTGAGGAATCGCAAGCGCATTGGAATGCCGAAAACCCCTGCTCGCTCGAAAAACCCTACACCTGAGAACCCAGCCTCCACCCGTTGGGGGGAGGTGCCAGACGTCCTCCCCCGGCGGGGGAGGGTTGAGGAGGGGGCGGGTTGAGAAAAAAACCTGTTCACAGACCAATGAGAACGCTATATCCGGCAATCCAAAATCCAAAATCCCAAATCCAAAATAGTACAATGAGGTTGCCCCTATTGCGCCGCAATCCCATCCAGCAGAATCTCAACGATCTGGGTTGCCGTCTGCTCATCGGCCAGGCGGGCGCAGGGATGGTCGGTATGGAAGAAAGGGTAGAGCATCCCCAGCAGCAGCCAGGTGGCCAGATGGGGGTTGATCGGGCGCAACTCGCCCCGCGCCACCCCATCGCGGATGATGGCCTCGATTGGCTCCAGGAAGCCGCTGGCGTAGCAGCGCTGGATTCGCTCTCGCGTAGCCTCGCCCAGACGGGGCAGATCCTGCGTGCCGAGGCGGATGAGCGCCCGCTGGAGAGGCGCCTGGGCGAATAGCCCGCGCACCAGCACGGTCAACCGGGCGCGCGTGTCGGGCGCCTGCCGCGCCGCCGCCACCAGCGCCTCAGTCTCGGCGACCCAGTGCGTCAGCACCGCCTCCAGCAAATCCTCCTTGTCGCGAAAGTGGTAGTACAGGCCGGGCTTGGAGATCCCCGCCGCTTCGGCGATTTCACGCATGGCCACGCCGTCGTATCCATGGGCCACAATGAGCCGCGCCGCCTCGACAATGATCGTTTCCCGGACGCTATCCGCTGATCCGCTCATGGCGGAACTCCTTTGCTCCTCACCCTCCCCCCGGCCCCCTACCTCTCCACCTGCGGTGGGGAGGGAGGGGGGGCCGAGCGCAGCGAGGCGGGGGCGGGTGAGGACGTCAGCGCGCGCGCAACGCTCCCCTTCCTCCATCCGCGCACCTAGCGCAGCGAGGCGGGGGCGGGTGAGGAATGGTCATCCCATCGGCATCACTGCGTCGCCATTTCCAGCGCCCGCCGGCGCTCCGCGGCGCGGTCGCGCAATCCTAGAGCAGCGATGGTGAGTGCAGCCATCAGCAGACCGATAGCCAGGAAGGCGCGCGCGTAGCCGTCGAGAGGCAGCGCCGCGCTCGCGGCGATCAGGCCGACCACCACCGCGCCGAGCAACTGGCCCACGCCCATCGTCACCGTTAGCAGGCCCTGCGCCGCGGCCCGCTCGCTGGCGGCGGTTTCGTTGAGCAAGACGTAGCGCAGGGCTGCCCCCAGCAGGACCGCCAGCCCCAGCCCTAGCAGCACTGAGGCCACGTAGAACAACACCAGGTTGCTGGGGAACAGACCGAGGAGCAGCAACCCTGCCGCGCTCAACAGTGTACCACCAGCAATCACCAGCCGCGAGCCGAAACGGTCGAGCATGCGCCCTGAAATGGGCGAGCCGACGGACATGGCCAGGACGACCACCAGGAGCATGAAGCTGGCGGTGGAGGCGCTGACGCCGAAGGCGAGGGTGAGCAAAGCCGGAATGAAGACCACCGCTGTCTCGGCAATGCCCGCGCCAACCGCCAGCGCCGCCGTGAGGCGGATCGGGCGTGAGCGGAAGAGGGCCGGTTGCAGGATGGGCGCCCCGGCGCGCTGCTCAATCCAGAGAAACACCGGCAGCAGCAGGATTGCAGCGGCCAGCATCGGCAGCGCCAGGGGATCGATCTGACCCTGGCTGATCTGGGCCGGGTCAAGCACGGTGAGGCCGTAGGCCAGGGCCGCCAGGGCCGCCCCCAGGGTCAGCGTGCCGGCCAGGTCGAAGGGCGCCCCGGCGCGCGCGCTGGCCGTGGGCAGCAGGCGCAGGCTAAGGGCGATCACCGCCAGCGCGATGGGCAGGTTGATCAGGAACAACCACGGCCAGCCCAGCAGCAGCAGCACGCCGCCCAGGATGGGGCCGATCAGAAAGGCGATGCCGAAGACCGCGCCCAGCAGCCCCAGCGCCGAACCGCGCTGCTCAGGCGGAAAGGTGTCGCCCACCACCGCGCTCGCCACGGGAAAGATGCCGCCCGCGCTGAACCCCTGGAGCAGACGTCCCGCCAGCAGGATGGCGAATGTCGGGGCCAGGGCCACGATCAGCGAGCCGAGGGCGAAGCCGCCGACACACAGGGCGTAGATCCAGCGCCGGCCCGCGCGGTCCGATAGGGCCGCCATCACCGGCGTGCCGACCAGGTTGCCAAGCACATAGAGCGAAAAGACCCAGGCCAGGGCCTTCTCGGTCACCCCGAAGTCGCCCTGGATGGCCGGCAGGGCCGGCCCGACGATGGCGATGTCCAGCGCCGCCATCAAGACGCCGACAAAGAGCAGCCCCAGCACCTGATTGCGCCGTCGTTCAGGCGAAGGTTCCATGGTGCACCTCCTCAAGTTACCGACCGGTCGGTCAGTCATAGACTATTGTACCACAGTTGGCAGAGGCCTGGAGGGGCTTCGCCGCTTCCCTACAATCCTCTTATACAAATTCCGGCTGACATGCATGCGCCTCATCGCCAGATCACTTCTTGATGTCCTATATGGCAATCCAACATCCAAAATCCAAAATCCACAATCCGAAATATGAGGAGCATCAGCTATAGGCCGGCAGCCAGTCGCCATGGGCGGCGATCAACGCATCCACCAGCGCCCAGATCTGCTCGAGATCGAGTTCGGCGCCAGTATGGGGATCGAGCATGGCGGCATGGTAGATGTGTTCGCGTTTCCCGGTGAGCGCCGCTTCCACCGTCAACGCCTGCACGTTGATGTTGGTCTGCATCAGCGCGGCAAGCTGCGGTGGCAGAGCCCCCACCCGGGTCGGCTGCACGCCGTTGCGGTCCACCAGGCAGGGCACTTCGACGCAGCACCCCTGGGGGAGGTTGTCAATCAGCCCGTGGTTGGCGACGTTGCCGTAGATCACCCGTGGCTGACCGGTCTCCATCGCATGGATGATCAGCGCGCCGTACTCGCCGGAGGGCGCGCCCCCCTCCTGGCGCTCGCGCGCCCAGCGCTGCCGCAGGTAGCCCGCCAGGTGCGGGTCGCGCGCGGCGATCTCGGCCAGACGCCGTTCGCGCGTCTCCTGCTCGTAGCGCGCCAGGGCCGCTGCGTCACCATGCTCCAGCAACGGGCGCATCCCCTCCCATTCGGCAATCTGCCGCTCGCAACGGGCCGGGTATTCGTCGAGCGGGATGTTGAACCGCTCGATCAGGTCGGGCCGGTCGCGCTTGATGAACCAGGGGGTGTACTCGCTCACGTGCTCGCTCGACTCGGTCACGAAGTAGCCCAGGCGCCGGAAGAGTTCGTAGCGCACCCGGTTCCATGCCGGCGCCCGGTTCTCCTCCACGATCTGGCGCAGGCGCGGGTAGAGGTCCGCACCCCGATGGGCCAGCCGCAGGTAAAAGGCCATATGGTTGATCCCGGCGCAGAGGTAGTCAATCTCCTCCTCCGGCAGGCCCAGGTCATAGGCCAGTTCGCTAATGGTGTGTTGCACGCTGTGGCAGAGGCCCACGGCGTTAATGCGACTGGCGCGGCTGATCGCCCAGCAGTTCATCGCCATCGGGTTGACATACTGGAGCAAGGTCGCATCGGGGCAGAGGCGCTCCATGTCGCGGCACATGTCCAGGAGCACCGGAATGGTGCGCAACCCGCGCATGATCCCGCCGATGCCGATAGTGTCGCCGATGGTCTGTCGCAGGCCGAAGCGTCTGGGGATCTCGAAGTCGGTCACCGTGGCGGGCCGGTAGCCGCCCACCTGGAACATCGCGATCACATAGTCGGCCCCCTCGAGGGCCTGCTCGCGAACCGTAGTGGCCTCGATCCGCGGTCGCGCGCCGAGATGCGCCGCCAGGAGATGGGCCATGCGCTCCGAGTCGCGCAGGCGCTCCGGGTCGATGTCGAACAGCAAGATGGTGGACTCGCGCAGTTCGGGGAAGCTGAGAATGTCGCCAATCAGGTTCCGCGCGAAGACGGCGCTTCCTGCGCCGATGAAGGCAATCGTGGGCATGGTGAACATCCTTTTAGTCTGTAAACGAAGTCTCTCGCTACACCTCCGCCCCCTCCCCAACCCTCCCCCGCTGGGGAAGGGTGTCCGGCTCCTCCCCCCAACGGGGGGAGGTTGGGAGGGGGGCGGAAATGCCACGAAACTTACTTTACAGACTACTCATCTGACACGTCTCTTCCGTCCGAGCCCGGGTGATGGGCCGGCCCTCGTCCGGTTGGGCCAGAACCCTCGCCCGGTCGGGCCGAAGGATTAGCGGCGCTCATCCGTCGGCCCGACTTGCTCACCGGGCGTAAAGACTTTGTTACTCCCATCATTACGCCGGTGCGCTATGATGAGATGCAACATAAACGCGAACATGTCCTGTAGACGGCAGGGGCTGGGAGAGCTGCGCCTCGCAGGCGCCTCTCTCTGCCGATGGATATGCCGAACCACAGAAGGAAGATCGCCGATGAACACGCAAGGTACGGCGGTCGCGCCTGCCACGCAGGTGATCAGCACTCCACAGACAGGCAACATTTATGTCAATGCGCAGCCGTGGGCGCTGACGCTTTCCGACAACCTGCGCGCCACCTTCGTCTTCGACCGTGAGGGGCGGCCGGTGAGTTGTTTCCTCAATGGCTGCAACTACCGCTTCGGGCTGTCGGGGCTGATCCTCATGAAGGTCTCCCGCCCCGGCGCGTCTAAGCTGCGCCGACTCCTCTCTAACGACGAGGCGACTGAATTGCGCGCCACCGTGCGCGAGCATGTGCGCCGCATCGCCGCCGGCATTGCCGAATCGGTATCGGACGAGGTGCGCGCCTGGCTTGAGCATATTCTGGCCTGGGACGAGGCCCGCGCGCGCGCGGATCGGGAACGGTTTCTACGCATCTACCGGCCGGTCAGCATTGTCCCGCCTGATCAGTATCGCGCCCTGGTGCTACAGGTCACCGAGGGCTGTAGCTGGAACCGCTGCAGCTTCTGTAGCTTTTATCGCGATCGGCGCTTCCGGATTAAGACGGCTGCGGCGTTGCGGGAGCACATTCGCCAGGTCAAAGCCTTCCTCGGGCGCGGCATCAGCCTGCGGCGCTCGATCTTTCTCGGCGACGCGAATGCGCTTATCGTTCCCCAGCCGCGCCTGCGCGAGCTGTTCGCAGTCATTCGCGAGGAGTTTCCCGGCGGCGAGGAGGGACCTTCCCCCGACTTCTACGCCTTCCTCGACATCTTCGGCGCTGCGCGGAAGAGCAGCGAGCAGTACGCCGAGTTGCGCGACCTGGGGCTGCGACGGGTCTACATCGGGCTGGAAAGCGGCGACGACGCGGTGTTCCGCCTGCTCAACAAGCCCGGCTCGCCGCAGCAGGGGGTCGAAACGGTGGTGCAACTGAAAGCGGTGGGCCTGCAAGTGGGTGTCATTCTGCTGGCCGGGGCGGGCGGGGCCGATCTCGCGCGCCGGCACGTGGCCCGGTCGCTGGCGGCGCTCTCGGCCATGGAACTCGATGCGGACGACCTGGTTTACATCTCGCCGCTGATCGTGGCCGACGATAGCGACTACGCGCGCCGCGCCCGCACCCTGGGCCTCACGCCCCTGTCCCCCGCTGAACTCGCAGCCCAGCTTGAAGAGTTGAAAACCGGCGCGCGCGCGGCCACCGCCGGGCGCCCCCGCGTGGCCCTCTACCATATCGAGGAGTGGCTATATTAGAGCGCAATCCAATAACCTGGATCCGATTGCGCTCTGAGCGGGCGCGGCTCTCTCAGCCCCTCTCCGCGGGCAGGCGGGGGATGGGCAACCCGGCGCCCCCGATGGTCGGGTTAGATTCTCCTGGGAGGGCGTAGCCCTCCCGGATCCTCCCCTTGCGCTCCGAGCGGGCGCGGCTCTCTCAGCCCCTCTCCGCGAGCAGGGGGCGACATGGGTATCAGGGGCGCACCTCGAAGCGCACCACCCGCACCTGGGTGCTGATGATGCCCTCGGCGACCATGGCATACACGCCAGCGGCAAGTCCCGGGCCGGCAGTGACGCTCCAGCGTGCCGCGCCGGCGCGATCGGCCTGCACGTCGGCCCCATCGGCGCTGATGGCGGCAATGCTGCCATCGGGCCGGTGGATCCAGATCCCGATCCCCTCCAGGGGCAAGAAGCCCGTGGCCGTGAAGGCGAAGCTGGTACCCGGCGGCCCCGTAACCGGCGTCACGAAAGCGTTGTCGGTCGGCCCGGGCGCGCTCTGACCGGCCTTTCGATCAACGATCAGATCAGCGATCCGCACCTCGCCGCTGACTGTACCTGCCGCGACCGCCACGTAGCGCCCCTCGGGAGTATCGGCGCGGGTTCCCACGGTCCATTGCAGGTCGCCGTTGCGATCGGCAAAGAACACGGCGCGCCCGCTGATGTCGATGGTCAGGGTCGAAACGCTCCCATCGGGAGAGTGCAGCCAGATGCCCACCCGCTCGGTGGGTTTGAAGCCGCCGGCGCGAAAGACAAACAACTGGCCGGGCGGCCCCACTTTAGGGCGCACCACCACGCTGCCCTGCGGCACGGGGGGCAGGGTTTCCTGGGGCACGGCGCCAGCCTGGATCACAAAGCCGAGGCGCCGCTGCACCCGCTCGCCGATGTTGCTGGCCTCGGCGATGTACACCCCCGACTCGGCGTCTGGCGAACTGGTATAGCTCCACGTCACCCGTCCGGCGCTATCGGCGAAGAGGTTAATATCGAAGCCGGCGCTATCGGCGAAGCGGAGGACCCGCCCCGAGGGGGTGCGATACGCCACGCGCACGATTTCATTGGGCGCGAAGCCGCCGGTGCTGAAGTGAAAGGTCGTACCGGGGGGGCCGATGTCGGGCGAGACGCTGACATCCTGGGCCCGCGCCGGGCCAATGCCGAGAAAGACTGCTGCCAGCACGGCCAGCAGTAATGCGGCGAGGCGCGCAACGACGCGCATGAGGACTCCCTTGTTTCGATGAAACGCTACGGGGAGGGCGCAGCCCTCCCGGACCCTTCCCTCGGGCAGGGGCGTGGGGCAACCAGGTTTCCCCACCCCCCTCACAACCGACCGGCGAGGGAGAGTTCCTGGAAGGGCGCAGCCCTCGCGGACCCTCGCGGCAAGAAGGCCGGGGCTATACCCCTAGGGCGGCGACGAGGGCGTCAATCGCCGCCTGTTCCTCGGGCGTAACCTTCTTGCCGCCGATCCCCAGGAACCCGCCCTCTTTGACCGACTCTGCCGCGGCGTAGGCGGCCTTCACCAGCAACTCCTTGTACGCCTTAGCCTCCTCTGGAACGTTCTTCTCCACCAGCGCCGCCGCCTGCTTCGCCGCCCCCAGCGCGTCAGTAATGCCCTCGGCGGTCAGATCATCCACGCCAGGGTGGTAGAGGGCCGCGAGCAGGCTGGTCGGAGCCGCATCCTTCACCGACTCGCGCACCGAGTCCAGCGCCGCGGCCATCTCCTGGGCCGTCTTGCCGGCGCTGGAGGGCGAGGCAGCGATCACCAGGGTCGTGGCCGCCATCGGCCCGTTGCGCACCTGCGCCCACTCCTGGGCCGAGAAGCGCCCCTTCATCGCGCGCACCTCGGTGACCTTCCCGAGCACGTCGTTGACCAGGGTGGCCTCGTCACTCTTGCGCCGCTCGACGCTGCGCGCCTCGCTCTTGATCTTCTTAATCAGCGCATTGGTGTCCATGCCTTCTTTCTGCGCAGTGCTGTTGAGGAAGCCGAGGATGAGCGGGCCGAGCATCCCGACGACCGGCGTGATATCAAGTCCGGTAGCCTCTTTGATCCCTGCGGTCACGACACGGCTTTCATCGCCGAAGAGTCGCGTCAACATGGTTGCGCCGGCTTCGCTTCCACTCAGCGAGCCCAGAAAACTGGTCAGGTTGCCCAGCACTCCCGCGTCAGCTTCCTTTACCGCCTCAGCAATCGCGACCTGACCTTCAGGGGTGTCGGCGGCCATAGACAGTCCCCGGGTCAGCAGCGGAAGGGCGACGTTGATGCCCTTCTGCACCATGTCGCCAGGAACCCCAAACCGCTCGCCAACCTTCGCGTACATTTCTGGCGTCATCACCGCCTCAAGCGGAGCAAACATCGTGGACATTGGCATGCTCTCCTTACCTGAGCTAACCCAGCGCGCCGCCCAGCGCGGCGCGCTCTGCGCGTAGGGTATCGACCGTAACATAGCTGAAGCCCCGATCGGCCAGCCGGGTGAGAATCTGATCGGTCAACTCGGCCACCGGAGGGCCGGGCAGCGTCTCATGCAGGACAATAAGCGATCCGCCCTCCGTCTGGCGCACAACCTGGCGCACGCTCAGTTCCGCGGGCAACAGCCAGTGCACTGGCATAATGCTGCAGATGACCGGCTGGTAGCCCCAGCTCAGCAGGCGCCGGGCAAGCGTCCGGCTCAAGTGCCCGTAAGGCGGGCGCACGCAGGTGATCGTCGCCGGATCGCGCCCGCTGTAGCGCGCCAGCAACTCCCGCGTCCGGTCAAGCATGGCATGCAGCGCCTCGGGACGCTCCACGAGGAACGAACGGTGCCGGTAGCCGTGGATCATCAACTGGTGACCGGCAGCGGCTGCGGCGGCTGCCAGTTCCGGCATTCGCTCCACCCGCTCGCCAAGCCAGGAGAAAGTGGCCGTCACACCGTGTCTGGCCAGCGCCGCCAGCAGCGCGGGCGTATCGCGCTCGTGCGGCCCGTCATCGAAGGTCAGGGCCACCTGGTTCGAGTCGCGCCCGACCGACCAGAGCGCCTCCGGGAACTGCCGCTCAAGCTCCCGCACCGCGTCGTTGAGCGAGGCAACGGTGTAGGCTTCTACGAGTTGGAGCAAGGCTTTCATCGGGAAGTTCCCGGAAGGGCGCAGCCTTCCCAAACCCTCCATCGGCAGGGGCGCGGGGAAACCTGGTTTCCCCGCCCTCCTCACAGGCGAGTGCGTAAGGAGCGTTCCCGGGAGGGCGCAGCCCTCCCAGACCGGAGATAGCCGGATAAGCCCTTTGCGACGCTAATCCTTATCTGGCAGCAAGAGCGAGAGAAGGAACGAGACGATCGACACTACAATTGCCCCCCAGAAGGCCGGCCAGAAGCCATCAACGATGAATTTCGCCCCGAACACGTTCTGGGCGATCCACGACGAGAGGGAGAAACTGATGGCATTGATGACCAGGGTGAACAGGCCCAGGGTCAGAATAATCAAGGGACACGACAGCAGTTTGAGCAAGGGCCGGATAAAGGCGTTGACGAACCCGAAGACCACCGCCATCACCAGCACGGCGAAGATGCCCGTCTGACCTTCCACGGTGATGCCCGGCACGATCCAGGCGGTAATCGCCAGCGCCACGGCCGTCAACAGCCAGCGCAGCAGAAGCTGCATACAGGTTCCTCTTTCATCAGTGCGGCTTCGCCGCGCGACAATGGGCTGCAAGCGAATTTTTCCGGGAGGGCGACTCTCTCCCGGAACTCCACTCCCCTCGGCAACAAGGGGCTAACTGGATTTCCCCGCTGGCGCAACCCTCCGGGTTGCGCTGGCAGGAGAAACCCGTTGTTGCCGTATTCCTTCCGGGAAGTTACACATTCGGCACAATCGGCTCAACATCCGGGTCATCGCCGCCGACCTGGTAGGTGCGCAGGGCGTAGATTGTGGCGCCCTGTTCGAGGAAGACTTCGGCCAGGGCGCGGGCCATCACCGGGGGCAGCATGGTGCGCCAGCTCTTCATAGCATCGCCAATAGCGCCGAGCAGCCCGGAGCCACCGCCGCCGAGCACCGCGGCCTCGTACTCCCAGTCGCTGCGCGCCGACCCCCAGGGCAGCAACACCCGCCGGATCTCCTCCCCCAGCTCCTGTAGCGCTTCGAGGCGCCGGGCCTCCTCCGGCGTATCGGTCATCTCGGCGCGCACATCGGCCCGCGACCCGAGTATGCGTCCCACCTCGCGCACGGCGATGTAGAGCGCCTGGGCCGAGTCCTGGGCGCAATTGTTGAGCGCGCCGACGAAGGTGGCTCCGCGCCCGTCGGCCACCCGATAGCGCGCCTCCATGACCTCAAGGTACTTGCAGATCTGCTCCAGCGCGGCAACTTCGGTGTCGAAGATCGTAAACGCGCCGCTCAGGGCGTCAATCTTGACCAGCAGATCCTGGATGGGCCGGACGCCTGCCCAGCCGAACTGCCGGTCGCCGCTGTAGCGGCTGTAGTGGATCGCCCCGGAGGCAAGGCCATCGGCATTGTGGGCGTAGACCTGGTGATAGACGATATCAAAGCTCAATTCGCCGGCCAGCGGCTCATGGACGACCGTGGCGACGCCGAAGGCGACATGGCCCCAGTAGAGCGGCGTGCGGGCCGCCGGTTCAGTCTTGTTGCCGCCGATGCCGCCGTAGATGTGAATGACCAGGGCCTGATCGCCCTCGCCCCAGCCGGCGCGCGCCGCCTCGGGGTGTATCCCGTCGGGGACCAGCAGGACCTGGGTGGCCTGCCCCTTGGCCGCGGCCCGCCGCCACTGCCGCGGGCGCAGGTAGTCCATCGCTTCCCCGCTTCCCACCACCACGGCGAGCGGATTGAGGCGCAAGAGTTGTCGCGCTGCCACGGCCCGCACCACGAAGCGCCCCTGGCGATCCTGCGCGCCATAGAGGTACCAGCCCTGCTCGTTGCAGGGCGAGCGTTCGATGCCCGCGACGGTGAAATTGCGCGTATCGTGCATGTCCGGGATCACCTCGGGCATGTACACTACTTCCTCAGGGCCGCTAAAGTCGCCAGCCGCAGCCTGATAATGGACCACGCGGTAGGTGTCGGGCGCCTCGGCAGGACCGAGGAACCGCGCCAGCGCGTAGAACGGCGCGCTGATCTCCACCGGCATCCGGCTGATCGTCACGATTGGCGGGCCTCCATCGCCCGGAGCCAGATCCACCGCGACGGGTCCATCGAGGCGCACCAGGATGTCATCGTAGGGATGGGCGCCGGCCAGCGACTCGAGCGGGTTGACGTGGGTCAGACCGTGCAGACGCTCGCCCACCACTGTCCCTTTCTCCACCGACTCCCAGGCGTTCTCGTCGAGCACGACGGTGCGCGACGCGCCCCAGAGCCGGGCGTTGAGATCGGGGGTGGACATCCAGCGCAGGCGCACCTGCGTCCCTACCAGCCCGCGGTGGGACTCGGGGGCATGACGCACCTCCATCCAGGCGCCCAGGACCAGCGCCCGCTCCTGAATGGCGGGGAGGACCAGTCGCCCCATCCACGCCCCCACCGGGCGGTAGCGGGCCGGGTCCAGGCTCTGGGCGACGGGATACTCTTCGATCCGATTGAACTGCGCCGCGCGGTAGCGCGCGTAGTTGCTCTCGACGGGAACCCGCTCTCGTTTGCGCCGCATGGCTCAATCCTCACTATGCTGTCTTGGCCTGGCGTTGCTTTTCCTTCGCGCGGGCGGCCTCGGCCACACGCGCAGCTTCATAGGCCCTGGCCTCAGGATCATTGGCCGCGCGTGCCGCCTGCAACGCCGCCGGGTCGATCAACCCGTCTTTCGCCAGCAGATCGCCGATCTTGTCAATCGTGGCGATGGCATAGGACTTTCCTTCGGGGGTGAAGGCCGTCCAGCCAAAGTAGTTCTTCGCGCCGTTGTGAGCCATGGGCCCCATGCTGATCATCTCAATCTTGCCCGCAGCCATAGCGCGGTTCCAGTCGCTCTGCGGGAACCACTTCCAGCGCCCGGCGTAGAGCCAGTGGCCCAGCTTCTGCACCGGGTCGGCCTCACCGTACAGATGGTAGAGCCTGGTGATGTGGTTCAACCCCGGATCATCGGCCATAACCCCGCCGATCGAAATAATGCGGATAGGCGCCTTCAGCACCGGGGCAAGGTAGGTCGCCGCCCCCAGGGAAATCTGCCCCCCCCCGCTGAAGCCGACCAGCGTCACCGGCTTGCCGCTGCCCACCCGGTAGCCGCGGTTCGCCAGGGCCTTGACAATCTCGTTCGCCACCCCCAGATTGTAGATCGGCCCGTAGCGCCGGTCGGCCGATACGGCCACCTGGAACAGGTTGCGCAGGTTGATCACAAACTGCAACAGGTCGTAGGGGTTCTCCAGGCGCCGCTGCTCGATCCAGCGATAGATCCGCGAGAAGCCGCGATCAGCGGTCAACCCGGCGTTGGTGACCGAGTAGGGATACACATCCGGCACCACCAGCACCCCCGGCAGGCGCTTGATCGCCATCATTCCCCAGTCTATCTCCTCCTGGGGGATCGAGTCGGCGTCAATCGCGCCGATGCCCGACAGGTACACCACCGCCGATCCCGCCGGATGTTCCGGTATCGCCCTGTGCGCCTCGGTCATCTTCTGACCGGGCAACGCCGGTTTCTCGCCGAACCAGCCCGCCCACCACCCCAGGCTCTCGAAGGGGGCCAGCAGCGCGCCAAGGATAATCAGCAGGATCAGACCAGTGAGCAACAGGCTTAGCGTCGAGAGTATCATGGCGCACCTTTCCGGCTCTTGCTGGAGGCCTCTTCAGGCGGAGCGGCGAACTGGGTGAGAATATCCTGCACGCTCGCGTCGAGATCGGCGCCGGTAATGCGCCGGTAGATCGCATTCCGCGCGTAGATCACCGGCCGCCCGATCGTCGCGCTCATCACCATAACGAGCAGCCAGCCGATCACCGTGCAAACCAGCGCCGGGCCAAAGTTTCCGTTGGCCAGCGATGTCATCGCCGCGAGCACCACCAGAAAGCTCCAGACTGCCAGCACCTTGCCGATGAAATTGCCCGCGTAGGGCAAAAGCACCAGGAAGCCGAAGACATACGGCGCCGCGCCCATGGCCGTCAGGCGCAGGGCCTTCGAGAGCGGGATCTCATTGGGAAAGAGCGCCTTGCTCGTCAGCCAGATTGCCGCTCCCCAGACCATCAGGCTTAGCGCAAAGACGACGCCGTTGAGCAGCAAACTCAGCACGAAGCGCCCCGGGCGAACGCGGTTGACGAAGAGGATCACGCTCTGGCCCAGCAACAGCGACGCGCCGCCCACGATCGCCACGGCGAGCACCACCCAGCCCGTGCGGGGATTCGCCTCCACGATCTCGAAGGCGCGCGGATTGAGGCGCATGGCTTCTATCGTACCCACCCACATGGCTCTGATAAACTCGAACATCTTCCCTCACTTGCCGCTTAAGAGATTTTCCCCGGACGATTGACATCTGGTTGCAGGAAGCAGGGTTTCCCCTGGCTGCGTACAACCCTCAGGATTGCGCTACATCGGCAGGGGTGCGCATCCGCGCTCCACACAGCTAGTGGCGAGGAGTGAACCGCTCACGTGCAGTGTATTGTGCAATGAGAGTCCGGGAAAGGAAATGGCTAAAAGGATAGTTGTCGCTGATCCTGGAGGACAATTGCGGCATAGACTGACCGTGGGCGCAACCTTCCAGGTTGCGCCCACGGCAGTAAAGGGTTTCCCCGGCCGCCTGCTACCACAACATGCCCCTGCCGGGAAGGTGCAGCCCTCCCGAGTTGCTCCGCGCCCCCGCCGAAGTAGTGCGCAACCCTGAGGGTTGCGCTACCCTCCCCGCCATGGCGGGTCTACGCCGCGAAGCGCCATTATCTCTCACAATTTGTGCAAAAAGTACATAAATCACAACCTTCAAGTTGTTGAAAATGTACAGGAGGTTTGCTAGGATAGGGCTACCGACACTGCAATGAGGCGTGTGGAGGCTCAAGATGGAGATCCTGATGCAAGTTCCGGGCTTCTTTCTGGCGCTGATGGGATGGGCGGCCACCATCCTCCTGTTGCAGGACTCGCCCCGTTTGAATGCGAACGAACGCCGGGGGATGCTGATCTGTAGCTGGGTGGCGTGGATGACGCCCGGTTTTGGCAGCTTCGTGCTGGCCGGCCTGATGGCGACCGATGCCGCGGCGCTGTACGTTGGCCTGACCACTGCGCTGCTGACCCTCTTCGTGCTTGCCGGGGCCCGCGCGCGCCCGCCGCGCACCCGCCCGTAGCTGCAGCCGGCGGGGTTTCGTTCGCCAGTCCGGGGCCAGACGGGAAGGTTGCGCTACCCTGGTGCCATTGGAAGGGGCGTGGGGAAACTTGCTTTCCCCACGCCCCTCGTTGTGCGCCCCCGCTCCGTGCGAGGCGGTTGCCATCAGGCGTCGTAGTACATCATGAATTCGTAGGGATGCGGGCGCAGAGAGATGGCGACCGCCTCCTTGCGCTTCCCTTCGATGTAGGTGGCGATCACGTCCTCCGTAAAGACGTTCCCCTTCATCAAGAAGGCATGATCGGCTTCGAGGGCGTCCAGGGCCTCGCTGAGCGATCCGGGAGTGCCGCGAATGCCGGCCTTCTCCTCTGGCGAGAGTTCGTAGATGTCCACATCGAGCGGTTTGGGCGGGGCGATCTTGTTCTGAATGCCGTCCAGACCGGCCATCAACATCGCCGCGAAGGCCAGATAGGGGTTGCACATGCCATCGGGGGCGCGGAACTCGATGCGGCGCGATTTAGGCGAGGAGGAGTACGTCGGGATACGAATGGCCGCCGAGCGGTTGCGCACCGAGTACACCAGATTGATCGGCGCCTCGAAGCCGGGCACCAGGCGGCGATAGCTGTTGGTAGTCGGCGCGCAGATCGCCAGCAGCGCCGGGGCGTGATGCAGAATGCCGCCGATGTAGTACTCCGCCATCTCGGAGAGCAGGGCATAGCGCGCCTCATCGAAGAACAGCGGCTCGCCGTCCTTCCACAGACTCTGGTGGGTGTGCATGCCTGAGCCGTTATCGCCAAAGATCGGCTTGGGCATGAATGTGGCGGTAAGCCCATGGGCGCGGGCCACGTTCCGCACGATGTACTTGTACTTCTGCAGTTTATCGGCCATATTGACCAGCGAGTCGAACCGCATATCAATCTCGCACTGGCCGGCGGTGGCCACCTCGTGGTGGTGCAGTTCGATCTCAATGCCGATCTGCATCATCTTCAGGATCATCTCCGAGCGGATGTCCTGCAGGGTGTCGGTGGGCGGTACGGGGAAGTAGCCCTCCTTGTGGCGGATACGGTAGCCTTTGTTGCCGCCCTCGACTTGGGCCCCGGTGTTCCAGACCGCCTCGGGGCTGTCAATGAAGTAGAAGCCGTGGTCGGCGGCCTGGCTGAAGCGCACATCGCTGAAGAGGAAGAACTCGGCTTCGGGTCCGAAGTAGGCCGTATCGGCGATGCCGGTGCTCTTCAGATAGGCCTCGGCCTTGCGCGCCACCGTGCGCGGATCGCGCGTGTAGGGCTGCCGGGTGATCGGATCGATGATGTCACAGATCAGCACCAGCGTCGGCACCTTGAGGGTGGGATCAATGAACGCCGAGTTGGGGTCGGGAACCATGAGCATGTCGCTCTCATTGATCACCTGGAAGCCCTTAATCGAAGAGCCATCGAAGCCCAGCCCGTCTACAAACATGTCCTCGGTTAGACGCGAGGCGGGGATCGAGTAGTGCTGCCAGCCGCCGAACAGGTCGGTAAAGCGCGTGTCAACGATCTGAATGCCGTTGTCTTTGATGAGTTTCAGGACGTCCTTCGGGGTCATGCTCATACCTCTGGTCTCCTTGTCGCAACAGACGAACGTGGTCTTACGGGCGCATGCAGGGCGTCCGCGCGCCGCGAGACGTTAGCCGGTGGCACAGCGGATTCAACGGGTAAAGGCCAGCCAACGGCCGGAACGGCAGTTATGCTGGCGAGTGTTGCTGAGGCGAGATGGGGTGAACCGATCGTGTCGACTCGGTGCGCCGTCGCTAAGTCGGACACATCGTGTGCCTTGCGCGCCACGATGCGATGATCTCCTGCGTGGGATCAGGCGAGTTGCCTCCAGCGGAACCTTTCACGTTATCTTAATCTTAGTCCTCGGTCGGGGCTACGGTGATCCTGCACAATCTCAGGCCACGGCAGTTTGGATGAATAGGCCAATCCGCCGCGCCCCGCATCACCTGGCGCGATGAACGTGGGGATCCCGGGTTGCCCGACTCCCTTCCGCGGGAAGGCTCCCGCCCGGCGCCAGCGCGCTTGCCGGCTGCGCCGGGCTGTGCTATAATCCCGTCGGTAGCCGATCTGGCAGGTGGCACGCGCGCCTGCCAGATTTGTTGTGTCACTGGAGTGGCCCGCCAGTCCCGAGGGCGTTCGGGCGCCTGGCGCCGGCCTGGTACGATGGCAAGGAGCGTCCGGCGATGTCGGATCAGATTTTGATGGAACTGGCCCAGCGCCAGATGAAGCAGGACATCCCTGATTTCCGCGTTGGCGATACCGTGCGCGTGGGTGTCAAGGTGGTGGAAGGGAACCGCGAGCGTATCCAGGAGTTCGAGGGCGTGGTGATCCGCCGCCGCGGCGGGGGAATCAACGAGAACTTTACCGTGCGCCGCATCGCCTCGCACGGCATCGGCGTCGAACGCACCTTCCTGCTCCACGCCCCGCGGGTGGACTCGATCAAGGTCATCCGCCGCGGCAAGGTGCGCCGCGCCAAGCTCTACTACCTGCGCGGGCGCTCAGGCAAGGCCGCGCGCATCAAAGAGCGACGGAGTTGAGGCCCGGACAGGCTGCACGCGGCAGGCTCCGGGAGGGCGAGGCTCTCCCGGGAAATCGCTTTCCGTCCCGCCGGCGCCCGCCTTGAGAAACCTTGTCGGTCATATGAGGGGATGAGCGCCTTGTATCGCCGTTTCATCCGGCGCGTTTTTCACCATTTTTACCGCGAGTTCGCCTGGACCTTCGATGCAGTGGCCTGGGCAGTATCGGGGGGGTTGTGGTTCGGCTGGGTGCGGGCCGCTCTGCCCGAAGTGCGCGGGCGAGTGCTGGAACTGGGCTTCGGCACCGGTCACCTGCAACTCGCCCTGGCCGCGCGCCCGGATGTCGCCGGCATTGACGCCTCGCCGCAGATGGCGCGCATCGCCGCCCGGCGCCTGCGCCGGCACGGGCGCGCACCGCGGCTGGTCAGGGGCTATGCGCAGGCGCTGCCCTTCCCCGCGGCCCGCTTCGATACCGTGGTCGCGACCTTTCCGTCCGAGTATATTCTCGATCCCGCGACGCATCAGGAGATTGACCGCGTGCTCGCCCCTGGCGGTCGCCTGGTCATCGTCCCCTCGGCTGAACTCGACCCCGGCGTGTACGCCCGGGCGATTGACGTGGTGTACCGCCTGGCCCTGCTTGCCCCGGTCTACCGCCATCCGCGGGCCGAACCGCCGCCTGTGCCCCTGCGCATCGCCGGGATGCGCCTGACCCGACGCTGGGCGCGGGTCGGGCCGAGCCAGGCGATGGTCCTGATCGGCGAGCGGGAAGAAACGGCAGTTGAAGATCTTACCCCGTATGCCGCCAACCACTGAGCACGAACGCGCGCTGCTCGCCGCGGGCCATACCCGCATCGCCGGCCTCGACGAGGCTGGACGGGGCTGCTGGGCAGGGCCGGTGGTGGCCGCCGCGGTGGTGCTGGGTGAGGCGGCGCTGCGACGGCCCGAACTCCTCGCCGGGGTTGATGACTCGAAACAACTCACAGCCGCCGCGCGCGCGCAGCGCTATGACCAGGTACGCGCCGCCGCCCTGGGAGTGGGGGTCGGGATCGTGCCGGCCTATGTCATTGATGCCTTCGGCATCGTGGCCGCTACGCGCCTGGCGATGCTGACGGCCCTGCTGCACCTGCCCTTCCTTCCTGACGTCCTGCTGATTGACGCCCTGCGCCTCCCTGAACTGACGCTGCGCCAGCAGGCCCTGGTCAGGGGTGA
Organism: Chloroflexaceae bacterium; assembly: GCA_025057155.1. Taxonomy (NCBI): domain Bacteria; kingdom Bacillati; phylum Chloroflexota; class Chloroflexia; order Chloroflexales; family Chloroflexaceae; species Chloroflexaceae bacterium. Next base: position 172,194 of record JANWYD010000007.1, on the reverse strand, counting down.
CGCCCGCAGCCTGACCATTGCCGCGGCCTCCATCGTGGCCAAGGTGACCCGCGACCGGCTCATGGATACCGCTCACCGGGTTTATCCGGTCTACGGCTTCGCGGCCCACAAGGGCTATGGCACCGTCGCCCACCGGCGCGCCCTGGCTCGTTACGGCCCCTGTCCGCTCCACCGGCGCAGTTTTGCCCCTCTGCTCCAAGCCGCCGGAACAACCGCGGAAGCCGCGGTGTAATCGCTGTGGAGGAATCACGCCATGGTCGCAACATCATCGCCCGCCGACCTGGTGCGCCAGTTGAGGCGGGCAGGCCTGCGCCCGTCCGAACGTCTGGTGGAGCAGATCCTCGCCCCTGGTCCAGCAGCGCGGAGCGAACTGCTCAAGCTGGCGACAAACACCGAGGACCTGCACGCACCGATGCCGGCGACCCTCGGCCCACTCCACGCTCTGCGTCTGCTGGGCGAACTGCCCGACGTATCAATCATCGCCCCGCTGCTGGAAGCGTTGCCGGCGCCGACGTGGAGTGAAACAGATGTGCCAGCGCGGTTGTACAACCAGGAGGCGCTGGAGATCATCGGGCGAACTGGCGCCCCGGCCCTGCCGGCGCTGCTAAGCTACGCCGACGACGAAAGCCATCCGCCGCTGGCGCGCATGCTCGCTATGGCCTGTCTGTCATACGTGGCGACGCGCGCGCCAGAGGTGCGTGACACGGTGATCGTCGAGGCGCGCCACCGCCTGGAAGCCGAGTCCGCGAGGCCGGTCAGCACGGGCGCAGCGATGGCGTTAAGCGATCTGGGAGACAAAGACAGTTACCAGGTAGTGATGGCCGCCTACCGCGCCGGGCGCGTGGATCAGGCAGCAGCGCCAGCCGCGACAGCCCGCCAGTACCTGCTCGGCGGCGGACGGGCCAGCGTGGGGAATGTACACTACGGCTTCTTCGAACGTTACGATCGTTATGGGCCATTTCTGCGATCCGGCGAGGACGAGGACTTCGACGACGATGAATACTAGCTTCCGTCCTGACAGGAACCGCGGGCGCCGCGGGCGCCCGCAGGCCTTCACGTTCTTGTGGCGCTGCAATTGAGCGAGAGTCTGAGGGAAGCCCGATTTCCCCGCACAGTATCGATCCACACCCAGGCGAGGTCCCGGCATGCATCCATGCACCCACTTGCTCATCTCATCGGCGCTGGGCCTGGCCCTGTATCCGCGCCGGCTGGAACATCTGGCGGCCCTCGTGGCGGCCGGCACATTGATTGACCTTGACCACATGGCACTCTACGGGTTGCGCACTGGGGATTGGAGCGTGGTAGGGGCGCTCCGCTACAACCGCTACCGTGGCCGGCGCTACACTGCTGGCGACACGCGACCGCGCTATGGATCGCTCCGTTCGTGGCTGCACAACCCCTGGCTGGCCCTGCCGCTGGCGTGGGCCTGGACCGGCGCCTATCCGGCGGCGCGCCCCCTGGCCCTGGGCCTGAGCCTGCACCTGCTGCTCGACCACGTGGACATGCCGCGGCGCATCCAGGCCCGGCTGCGCGCCAGAGGGGCCTGCCAGTCCTGTGGGCGTCGCGGCGCGCGCCTCGAAGTCCACCGCTTCCGCCACGCCGCGGGCACGCGCTACCTTGCGCTCTGCCGGGCCTGCTGGCACAGGACGATAAGGGCGGGGCGAACCGGCCCCGCTCGGCGCAGACAGCCAATGCTGTGGTACACTACCTCCGCGAGCAGGGCATAAAGGCTCACGGGGAGACTGCATCATGGAAGATAATGATGATGCGCTGGAACGGGCGAGTTTTGAAAGCCCCGGCGAAGAACTGGAACGCCTGGCCCGCGAAAGCCTCGAAGCTCAGGCCGATCCATCCGACCTGACGGCAATGCGCGCGCGGTGCCGGCGCGTTATTGACCTCTACGCGCAGGGCCGTATTGTTGACGCTCTGGACAACTTTCACGCCGCGTGGGTGTTGCTCTGCGGCGAAAGCGCGGCGCACTTCAAACTGGCGCGGATGTTCGCCCGACGCGCGGCGGAGCTCGGCGAAGCCAGGTCCTGGACGCTGGAGGCCATGGCCTGGGATCGCTGGCTGGTGGCGAGCGGCAAGCCGCAACGCTTTGGCACCCAGATCCTTAAGCAGCACGGACGCTGGTCACTCGGAGCGGTTGATCCGGCAGTCAGCGACCTGGAGCGGGCATTCTACGGCGTGCCGCCGCTGTATGTGCAACAGCAGCGGGTGGAGCAACTTCGGCGTCAGGAAAGGGCATAGAGGCTTCTGGGAGGGCTATGCCCTCCCAGACTCTCCAGTGGGGACCTGGATTCAGATGCACCCCATAAGACGGCTGGTCAGCGTGCTTCAGCAGCGTCTTCATCAGGCGTTCGCTCGCGCAACCCCTGGAAAAGTTGCTGAAGCAGATCGCGCAACTCCTGAACCTGACTCTCGGAGAGGGTGCGCATGCGGCGGCTAACGCGCGCATGATGGCGCGGCTTGATGCGCCGGAGCTTATCGGCCCCTTCAGGGGTGATGCAGATCAGGCTGACGCGGCGATCCTGGGGGTCGTGACGACGCTGAACGTAACCCTTGCTGATGAGGCGATCAACGATGCCGGTCAGGTTGCTATTGTCACAGAGCATGCGCGCACTGATCTCGCTGAGCGGCACGCCCTCGGGCGTGGCATAATTGAGGATCATAAACTGAGGAACGGTCAGATCCTCGCTGCGCAAGTCATAACGATTGTAGATGTCCATCATCGAATTGACCTGGCGGAGAAGGGTGTAGGCTTCAAGCTCGGTGGAAACCAGGTCAGCCGAGGAGCTATCGGGTTGGAGAGTCATAACCTTTGCTCCTGATGTAAGAATACCCTACGCAGGCACGAAACCGAGGAAGACTGGGAGAAGCGACAAGTGTGACGTGCTCCCAGGAACCTCCCGTAATAGGCAAGTCGCCGGCCCGTGTCACAGTCGCACGCGGCGCAGTGTGAACCGGAGCCAGGGTGCGAAAGCGGTCAGACTCCAGGTTCTTCGCCCTCCACCGTATGTAGAAAGGTGCAGGGCTTACGAGCTTCTCCGAGCCTTCAGGTCAGTATATTGCCGGACGCCCCCGATCAACTCGAAGGTGATGCTATGGAACACAGGCGTTCTACAACCCCATTTGCAGCAATGTAATTCCTTAACACTTCGAAATATAGCATGTAAAACTTGTGCTGTCAATCGTTTGTCAAGTAGATGCACAGCCAATCTGTGCATAAAGGTGCCCCGTGATTACGCCTTCGCCAGCGCCGCGTTACGACCGCATTGTCTCCCTGGTCATCGTGACGCTTATCGGGCTAACGGTGATCTTTCTCATTGACGGCAATCCCAACACCCTGCGGTTCGTGTTGGGGGGCGATCTGCCGACGATCAGCGTCTCGTGGCTCCTGCTCACTTCGCTGGTCATCATTACCAGCGCCGGCGCCGATGTGTTGATTCGCTCGCATCCGCAAATGCAACACCGCGCCCTTCCCGTGGTTGACCTGGGAGTGGTGCGGTTTGAAGTCGCGCCGGCATTCTGGATGTTGCCCTCCTTCAGCGTTGTCGGCTCGTTTGCCTTCTTCCGCCTGTTTAGCGGGGCATGGCAGGGCCTGGCCCTCGCGCTGGCGCTGGTGGCGGCGGGGGGATTGTTGCTGGCAGCACTCATCGCCCAGCACTACGCCCTTGACCGCGACCCGGCGATCAGTCAGCGCGCGCAGACCGTACTGCAGGCCATCGGATATCTGCTGGCCTTTGGATGCTTCAGCGCCATCTATTACACGCGCTATCGCACGCTCTACTCGGCGACGCTGATCGGGGCGACGGCCGCCTTCCTGTCCTACGGCCTGCTGGCCTACACCCCGGCCGCCAACCGCTGGCGCATGTCAGCCGTGGTGGGATTGATGCTTGCCGAGGTTCTGTGGGCGCTGAACTACTGGGCCACCAGCTTCCTGATTGCCGGCACGGTGCTACTGGTGATTTTTTATGTCGCCGTTAGCCTCGTACACCACCTGGGGTCCGGGCAATTGCAGCGCCGGCTGCTGGTGGAGTACGGGTTGATCGGCGGCGGGTTGTTCGCCGTCATTATATACGCAGCCTTGCGGCAATAATGCCGGGTGGCGATGATTGCCGCCGCGGGTCGGCGAGGCGGGTCCTCGCCGATCCGTAGGCAACGGGAATGGTTTGGTCCTCGGCAGCCCGCCGACCCGGCCTCCGCTTGCGACGGCGCTGCCGCGATTCTTAAGATAGGAAAAATAATCCCGCCTCCTTGAAGCGATTTCAGGTTGCCGGGAAAGGGTCTTTCTGCTACACTGTGGGTGGATTTTTACCCTCGACCGACTGGCTTGCCCCCGCCGCCACGGCGTCGTGTCCGGGAAAGGGAATAGCGTGAAGCGACCGGCAGCAGAGTGGCGCGTTCGTTTAAGCGACCACGTCGCGTTCTTTGGCTACCGCTGGATAGTCTGGGGTGTGGCAGCCCTCACCCTGACTGTCCCTGGCCGTTCCACCGCTTCGTTACCGCGGGACGCCGGGTTGTTGTTGCTGCTTGGCGTTGTCAATGTGCTGGCGACGGCCCTGGCCCAGCGGTATGTTCGCCTGCTCCGGCGCCGTCCGGCAGCGGGGTTCGTCGATCTGGCGGCAAGCGCGGCGGTGCTGTGGCTCAGCGAGAGCCGGGCGCTGCCATTCCTGCCGTATGCCCTGGGCGCGCTGGTGCTCCCCGCGCTGCTCTTTGGCTGGCGGGGCGGGCTGGTAAGCGCCCTGAGCTTCATCGGTCTGGATCTGCTGGGCCTGGCGACGTTCAACCAGTCTTCCGGCGAGAGCCTCGCTCCGCTGACCCTCGCCTTCCGCGTCACGGCGCCGCTGCTCTTCGCCGGGTTCTGGGTCATCGCAGGACAGGTTGTTGAACGCGACGGCGAAACGGGAACGGCGCCGATCCATCCTCCGGGCAAAGCGGGAACGGGCGGCCTCGCCCAGGGCAAAGGCGCAGTTGACCGTTCTGCGTCAACCCTGCGCCTGGCTGATTTGCAGCGCAGCACACCTCCCGGACAGACCGGCGCCAACCTCACTTCCAGCGCGCCGATGGTCGCCACCGCCGAACAGCATCCTGTCACACGGCGGGTCCTCTACGATCTCCCCCTAACACCGGAGATTAGCCTCGGAACGGCCCTCGAACGACTCGGCAGCCTTGTGGCCCAGCAGAGCGGTCTGGCGATACAGGTGAGCTGCACGGGAACGGCGCGCCGTTTGCATGCGGCCCAGTACGCCGTGCTCCTGCGCTGCGCGCAGGAAGCCCTCCAGAACGTGCAACAGCACGCCCGCGCCCATAGCGCCACCGTGCTGCTCGCCTTCGAGGCGCATAGGGTCTCCCTCACCGTGCAAGATGATGGCGTCGGGCTTCTCGATGGCACCTACGAACGTCCTGGCTTGCACGGCCTGCGGGCGGTGCGCTATCGCCTGGCCGAGTTCGACGGAAGCCTTGATGTCTTTGAGGGCGAGAGTGGCGGGGTGACGGTCCGCGCCAGTCTGCCCCTTGACTCCTGACAGGACAGGCGCCGGCGCGGTGATGGGGAGAGCCTGGCCCTCCCCGTCCCTCTCCCGACCAGGGGCGCCGGAAAGCCGGGTTTTTTACCCCCTCTGATCGAGCAAGAAACGAGTGTTCCCAGGGGGGGTTCGTCGACCCAGACCCTCCCGCAGTCGCCAGCCAGGCAGAGCCCAGGGTGTTGTACCGCCCGCGGCGCCAACCCTGACCTCGGTTTTTTAGTAGTTTTCATCAAAATCACCGCAACAGCACGACCGGGATGCCAGTCCGACTCACGCCCCGCCCCGGGCGACGGCCTTGCTCCAGCCCTGGAGACAGGTCCTTCATGACTTGTCGTGGGACATGCGTTCGCGTATAATCCATACAGTCGTGTTCCCGGCAATACCCTCCGGCGCCGGGTGTTTCGTGGAGTAAGCACCCATGATGGCGCGCACCGCGCTGCGAACGTTAAGTGTGATCGGAGCCGCGGGGCTGATCGGGTACGGGATCATCCAGCCAGTTGAGGCTGAGAGGCGCTGGCTGATCTGTCTCTGGGCCGCCGGGCCGCTCCTCTGGCTCGCGGCGCGCATTACCGCCCCGCCTCAGCGGCGCGGCCTGTCGGGCAGCGTGTATAACCTGGGACTGGTAGTGCTCGTAGGATTCGGGCTTTTGAGTTTGCAACTGCTCCGGCAACAGGTGGTGCAGGCCGAGGCGATTACGTCGTTCGTGGTTACCACGCCCGATGGCTTCACCACCGGCGACGTGCGACCCGTTCTGGCCTCGCAGCGCGTGTTGCGCGGACGCATGCTCGACCGTCGCGGCGAGACGCTGGTGGCCGGCGAACCCGCGGCCGGTTTCGCCCGCCGCACCTATCCGCTGGCGGAGCGTTACGACCCGCGGGCCTTCAGTCACGTGGTGGGCTTCTTCAGCACCCGCTATGGTCAGAGCGGCCTGGAGGCCAGCTTTGCCGAGTATTTAACCGGCGAGCGGGGCAACGAATGGGCGCGGCTGCGCGAACGCTTCCTCGGCGGCGCTCCGCAGGGCAATGACCTGACGCTGACCATCAACGCCGATCTGCAGGCGGGGGCGGCGGCGGCGCTGAGCGGGCGCACGGGGTCGGTGGTGGTGCTGGATCCCCGCACCGGCGCCGTGCTGGCTCTGGTGAGCAGCCCTGGCTTCGACCCGCGCGGGCTGAGCTTTGACCCGGCCGCCAGCGATTGGCAGGAAGAAAATCGGCGCATCAGCGCCTACTGGGCCGAGTTGACCGCCGACGGCGCCGGCCAGCCGTTGCTGAACCGGGCTACTCAAGGCGTCTATCCGCCAGGCTCAACCTTCAAAACTGTTACGGCAATCGCGGTGCTCGAACATCCCCGGGCCGGACGGCCCGACGAGATTACCTGCCCGGAGACCTATACGCCCCAGGAGGGCGCGCCGCCCGTGACCAATGCCGTCGCCGGTCTGGCCTCGCTGACCGGATCACCCTCCGACCTTGAACGGGTTTACGCCTTCTCGTGCAACACGGCCTTCGCCCAGTACGCCGTGCGTCTGGGAGCGGACCTGATGATCGAGGTGGCGCGCCGCTTCGATGTTCTGCCGCCCCGGAGCGCGCCTGCCTCTTATCCGGCTTTCACCGAACTGCCCGCCTCGCAGAGTTTGCTCTACGTGGATCCGGGCTTTCTGAATTACCCGCGCGCCCTGGCCGACACCGGCTATGGCCAGGGGCAACTGCTGGTCACCCCGTTGCAGATGGCCCTGGTGGCCGCCGCGGTCGCCAATGACGGGGTGATGATGCAACCATATCTTGTGCAACGCATCACCCGGCCCGATGGAGGAACAATCCGCGAGTTCCGGCCACGCGAACTTCGCCGGACGATGTCGTCGCAGACGGCCCGGACGGTGCGCGCCGCCATGGGCGCGGTGGCGCGCTATGGCTTCGGAAGCAGCGTGAGCGCCTTCGTGCCGGGCATTGCAGTGGGCGGCAAATCGGGCACCGCCGAGCATGTACCGGGAGCGATACCGCATGCATGGTTCCTGGCGGTGGCCCCCCTTGACGCCCCGCGCTACGCGGTGGCGGTGATGGTGGAGAGCGGCGGCGAGGGCAGCAGCGTCGGCGCCGAACTGGCCGGGCAGGTGCTCGCCGCGGCGTTCGCAACGGAATAACGATCGCGCTTTGTGCAGAGAGATCCGGGAGAGGTGCGGGGAACCCCGGTTTCCCTCCACCGTCGGTTTAAGAATGATCCGCATCCTGGGAACGGTGAGCTGGTTGCTGGGACTGGCATTGCTTGCAGCCGGATGCGCCGCGCGCGGCGCGCCGGCGCCGGCGACGCCGATGGTAACGCCGATCCCTGTCGTGCCAGCGGCGACCCCCGCGCCACCCCCGACAGCCATTGCGGTCAGCCCTGCCACTGAACCGTCACCTACGGCGCTTTCACCCACTCCCGCCACGGCGGAGGAGGCAGCCCCTCTGTCTATGGCGCTGCGCCGGCAGATTTTCAATGAGGTCTGGAGCACGATCAACGAAAAGTACCTCTACCCCGACTTTCGCGGCGTAGACTGGGAAGCGACGCGCGAGGAGTTCGCGCCGCTGGTTGAGAGCGCTGCCGATGATGCGGCATTCTTCGCCCTGATGGTGGAGATGGTGGGGCGCCTGGGGGATGAGCATTCGCGCTTCCTGCCTCCAGGCGACGCCCAGCGCCAGGATGTGCTGACCAGCGGGCGCGAGGAGCAGGTCGGCATCGGGGTGATCGCGCTGCCGCTCCAGGACGGGTTGTTCATCCAGCACGTCTTTCCTGATAGCCCTGCCGAACGGGCCGGCCTGCAACCCCGCGACCGGATCGTAGCCATTGACGGCACCGCCTATCCCCAGGGCGACATTCAAGGGCCGGAGGGCAGCCAGGTTCGCCTGACCGTCGTGCGCCCCGGTGAGGCCAGTCGCGACCTGGTGCTCACCCGGCAGCGAGTCGAGGGACGCATCGGTCCTACGGCGTTGCGTCTGGCCGGCGACATTGGCTACCTCGGAGTTACAACCCTCTGGGTCAACGATATGGACGCTCAGGTACGCGAGGCGCTGGCCGCTCTGACCGGAGCGGCGCCGTTACGCGGCCTGATCATTGACCTGCGCAGCAACCCCGGCGGCTGGCGCGGCGTTATGACCGGCCTCCTCGGCCACTTTGTTCGAGGCGAGGTGGGGCGCTTCACCAGCCGCGCCGGAGATACGCCGCTGGTGATTGAGCCAGTGCTGCCTGACCTGCGCGGTCTGCCCCTGGTGGTGCTGGTGGATGAGGGCACCGCCTCCTACGCCGAGGTGATCGCGGCGGTGCTGCAACAGCACGGCGGCGCGGTGGTCGTGGGCGCGCCCACTGCGGGCAACACTGAAACCATCTACGCCTACGATCTGAGCGGCGGCGCGCGCCTCTGGGTGGCTCAGGAAGGTTTTGAACTCTCCAACGGGGCCTGGCTGGAGGGCGCCGGCGTGCAACCTGACATTCTCTCTCTCGACGACTGGACGCGTTTCAGCCCCGCCGATGACCCGGGCATCACGCTGGCCCTGGGGATGCTCAACCGCGGCGCGGGAGGGAAATAATTGGGACTTCTCGGTTTTGGCTATGTTCACACCCCCCACCCTCCGTTCCGCCTTCAGCGGGGGGCCGGGGCGCCAAGGCCGCGAAAACCAACGAAAAAACTGGAGATTGAAGCCTGCCCCCGGGACGTTGCATCGGTTCTGTGAGGTCGGCAAGATCGGTATAATAAGAGCCACGCCCTTCCAGCCCCTCTCCGTGGTAGAGAGGCGGGGCAACCAGGGCGGGTTCCACGCTCTCCCGCCATCACTTTCGGAGTTGAGGAAGGCTTATGCGCACAGAGCTTGGGCGAGCGATCGAACTGGCGGCGGCAGCGCAACGGGTAGTGGTTCTTACTGGCGCCGGTTTCAGCCGGCCCTCCGGCATCCCCGATTTTCGCAGCGCAGATGGCCTCTGGGCGCGCAGCGATCCCTCCGAAGTGGCTTCACTGCGGGCGTTCCGGCGCGATCCTGACGGCTTCTACCGCTGGCTCAACGAGCTGATCGAGCCGATCCTGGCGGCGCGTCCGAACCCGGCGCATCTGGCCATCGCCGAGTTCGAGGCCGCCGGGCGCGTGACGGGGGTGATCACCCAGAACATTGACGGATTGCACCAGCAGGCCGGCTCGCGCCGCGTCTATGAACTCCATGGGCACCTGCGGACCGCGACGTGCTTCGAGTGCGAACGGCAGGCGCCGGGCGAGAAGCTGCTGCCGATGATCCGGCAGGGGCGCGCGCCGCGCTGCGCATGCGGCGGAGTATTTAAGCCCGACGTCGTGCTCTTTGACGAGGGGTTGCCGCTGGGGTTGCTCTGGCTGGCCCAGGCGCTGCTCGAACAGTGCGACCTGCTGCTGGTAGCCGGAACCTCGCTCGAAGTGGCCCCGGTCTGCGACCTGCCGCTGATCGCCGCCCGCCGCGGCGCCCGGATGATCATCGTGAACCTGGAGGAGACGTATCTGGATCAACAGGCCGATGCGGTGGTCCGCGAGGATGTGGCGACGGCTATTCCGGCAATCGTCGCCGGGGCGCTGGAGCGGGGCGCGCGGCAGTAGCGCGCGCGTCTTCACTTTTACCGCGGAGGGCGCAGGAGGATGGGCTGGATGAAACCTCCGCGCCCTCCGCGGCGAACACGTGTCGGTAGACGTGAACGCCGTCACGGCATGAATGGCGGCCCTCTCAACGCTTCAGTCGTTCTGCAATTTCGGCCACGCGGCGGCCCAGCGCGCGGCCCTGGGCGCGGTCCTCATCGGTAATGCCGCCGATGGCAGTGGCGCCGTAGTAGGAGCCGGAACGTTCCATCGTCGGGGTCCATGGCAGCCCGACGATGATCATCCCGCTGCCAAGCTCCCAGTGCAGCACATTGAGGAGGGTGAACTCGGTGCCCGAGTGCCGCCCGGCGCTGGTGGTGAAGGCCGCGCCCACCTTGCCCGCGAGCAGGCCCTCCTCCCACATATCCCCTGTCGTATCCAGCCAGCGTTTGAGCGAGCCTTTGATACCCGTCCAGTTCGGTGTGCCGATAATGATCGCGTCGGCTTCGAGCAGATCCTCGCGCGAAGCGTCGGGAAGCTTGAGGAGCGACACGCTTGCGCCCGACACTTCCTGCGCGCCAGCGGCCACTTCCTGGGCTAGCGCGGCCAGCAGATCGCCGTGATCGTAGAGCACCAGCACTCGGCAGGGATCACCCATGAGCGCACCTCCTTTACGTGCCCGGCAACCCCGGCAGCGCACCAACCGAAGCAGCCATCGGCGCCAGACAAGCCGCGAGCCGCTGGCGCGGGCCGGGAGCGGGTTTCAGCTTTTCTCTGTGTTGCGGGATCGGGGTGGATAATGCCGCTTATTATAGCAAACCCTGTCAAATAGTGTGGTAGGATTCCGTGCGGAGGCAGGGGCGATGCACCATCTCCGGGTCAAGCCCCGAACTTCACGTTGGTTCTGGCAGCATAGCGGCCAGAACCAACGAAAAACCACCCTGGCGCGCCGTGTAGCCGCTCCAGACCCGCCACCGAAGGCGGGCGTTGCACGAGGCCGGTGGGCAGAGGGGTCAGAGGCGCCTGCCGAGTTTCGGCCCTGCCGGTGAGCCGGGGTATGGGGAAATCGGGTTTCTCCAAGTGCCGAATACCTCCATTTTGCATCTGGAGCATGGCGCCGCCAGGCGTCAGGAGAGGATTTGAGAGGACCACGCCCTTCCAGAAACATCCCTGGGTTCTGGCGCCCCGGCCAGGCCCCTACGGAGGATGACACCATGCACAATCTGAAGGAACAGGTCAACGTCGAGGCCACGACGGTCACGGTCGAAGGGTTCCGCCTGCGGGTGCTGACGGCGGGTGAAGGACCGGCGGTGCTGCTGTTGCACGGCTTCCTGGTCAACGCCGATGACTGGCGCCCCACCATCGCATGTCTGGCCGAGGCGGGCTACCGGGCAATCGCCCCGGACACGCTGGGCTTCGGGTACTCGGATAAGCCGGGAGGCGCGGCTTACAGCCTCCAGCGGTTTGCGGACCTCAATGTCGGCCTGCTCGACGCCCTGGGGGTGCAATCCGCCGCCGTGGTCGGGCACTCGATGGGGGGCAAGCACGCCCTGGCGACGACAGTGCTCTACTCGCAGCGCGTCTCGCGGCTGTTGATCGCCGACAGCGAGGGATTTATGCAATTGCCGCTGTTTATGCGCAAAGGCGGGTCGCTGCCCTTCCTGGGCGAGAGCATTCTCTCTCTCTCCGCACTCACGCCGGTGATCCGCATGCAACTTGCCGCCGCCTTTGCCGACCCGGCGCGCTACGTCACCCCTGAGCTGATCGCCCGCGGGCGCGCCACTCTTGGCGATCGCCGCATTCGCGACACGACGCTGGCGATGAGCCGTCACTTCGAGGCCAACGATCTCAAGGGCAGCGGCCTCTGGGAGCGCCTGAAGGAGATCCGCTGCCCGGTGCTGATCGTCTGGGGCGAGCAGGATCGTCTGTTCCCGGTCAAGTATGCGCGGGAGGCGCAGGCCGCCATTCCGGGCTCGCAACTGGTGATCATTCCCCGTTGCGGCCACTTTCCGCAGATCGAGGCCCAGGAACGTTTCCATGGCTTGCTGCTTGGCTTTCTGGCCGGTCAGGAGCTGCGCTGAGGCTGATTCAGCTTCTGGGAGGGTTCTGTGCTCCTGGGTGCAACCCTGAGGGTTGCAATGTGGGTGCAACTCTCAGGGTTGCACCCACGTTTGGATTGATCGGGCGGCTCATTATCCTGTGAGGGCCCGGTCAATCAATTCCTGCATCCGCTTCACATGGGAGCCGCACCAGTAGATCCGCCCGCAATCCTGGCAACGCCAGAACTCGTCGTAGTAGCGCCGGGTCTTTGGCTGGAGCTGATCGATGATCTCCGCTTTGGCCACCGGCGCCGTGAGGCCGTTGCAGCGCATGCAACGCCGGAAGGGCCGCGCGCTGGCCCGCAGGCCGAAGCGCCGCGCCACCTCGCGCACCTGCGCCTCCGGGTCGGTGGCGCGAACAAACGCGCCATGAACGACCGCGCCGCGCATCAGCAGCCGCACATCGCGGGTGAGCAGGACGCGCTCCTCGGCGCGGGCAAGGGCCACCAGTTCGGCGTCGCTCTGGTCGTTGCGATACCGTGTGTCGAAGCCGAGCATGCGCAGGTAGGCGGCCAGACGCCCCAGGTGCACATCGCAGGCGAAGCGCAGCACGGCCAGCGGCGGGCGCAAGGGAACCCCGTCTGGCGGCGCCTCTTCGGGCGAGAAGACGTCAATCACTGCGCCGGGCGCGACCCGCGCGCCAAAGCTCGCTGGCGCGCCGTTGATGGTCAGCGCCCCGATCTCCGGATGTGGCACGCCGGCCACCTCGACCACATGCTTGACGGTTTCATGGGCCGACCAGGGTAATGTAACAGGCCGGCCACGTTGTGCGTGAGGCAGGAAGTCGTTTAGCGCGCCGTGGCAGCGCACGGTGACGAGGGGAACGGGGGCCGGGAGCGGTTGGGAGGGCGAAGCCCCTTCGGAGCGATCGTTTTGCATACCGTTGCGCGCGGCGTATGGGCGGCTACGGTGTGGTTGTCCTCACCCTCCCCTGGCCCCCTCCCTCTCCACTGCAGGTGGAGAGGGAGGGGGCGCCGAGCGTAGCGAGGCGGGGGAGGGTGAGGAGCGCCACTCTGATGCGTAGAAGGGCGAGGGCTGTCATCTTCGGGCTGGGGCGTGACTATCTGCTGCACATCTTCACACCTTACAGCTCTACACCTCCACACCTCTACACGACGGCTTGCCGGGCATTACCCGGCGACCGGCTCACCGGTGCCCAGCAGACCGCAGTGGGCGGGGATGGCACGCAGAAAGGCGTCGCGGCGCTCGGGCCGCAATAGGGCGGCGCGCCGCTCGAGCTCGGCGCGCGCCCGGGCGTGGAGTTGCGCGCCACGGGGGTCGTCCGCCGCCCCCAGCACCTCGGCGGCGGCGCGCAGCGCGCGCACCGGCTCTTCGGCGCCGATAAGCTGCCCACTGAGCAGCAACGGCAGGCAGGGTTCCAGGCGCCTCCGGGCCGCACGCGGTTCGCCCTGCAGGTACAGCGCCTGGGCCTCGGCAGTGGCGGCCTCGGCGGCCTGCACGGAGTGGCCCACGGCCTCGTCGGCGGCCCGTGCCTTGGCGAAGGCTGCCGCGGCCTCGGCATAGCGCCCGAGGCCCGCCAGGCCGCGCCCCAGCAGCAGGTACGCCTTGCGCTGGAGGCGTTGATAGCCCTCGTCGCCGGCGATCCGCAGCGCCTCGCCGGCGAGGGCGTGGGCGCGGGCTACGTCGCCGCGCAGTTCAGCAGCGCGGGCGCGGCCAAGCAGCGCCGAACAGTGCGGGTGCGGCATATCCAGACGCATTGCGCCATGTAGCGCGTGCGCGTAGATCGCATCGGCCTCCTCGATCGTGCCCTGGGCGAGCAAGGCGTTGCCCAGCATGGCCGTAAGATGGACGCTGATGAAGCCGTGGACCGTCTCACCGGCATAGCCAGCGGCATGGCGCATCTGCTCCTCGGCAGCCGCCAGGCGCCCTTCAGCCGTAGCAACCGCGATCTGAAGCGACCAGTGCCAGAAGCGCAACTGGAAATGCTCGGGCGCTTGCGAACGAACGGAGCGTCGCTCAAGCAGTGCCCGGGCCGAGGTCAGATCGCCGATCTCTACCGCGAGATGGGCCTCGGCGTACCAGAGCAGGATCAGGTCGAGGGAGGGCTCGCGGTCGTCGAAGCGTTGACTGGCGGCCGCGACCGTTGCGCGCATCAACGCGAGATCGCCATGCCGCCAGGCCAGGCGGGCGAGCAGGCTCCGGTTCTCCAGTTCGCCCTGCCGGTCCTCACGGCGAATCGCAGCGGCCAGGGCGCGCTCCAGGAGCGGGCGAGCGGCCCGATAGCGAGTCTGGACGTAAAACTGGGTGCCCTCGAGCTGGTCAATGCGCGCCGAGAGCGTGTCGTCGTCGGCGGGGGCGAAGGCGCGGGCCTGTTCCATGGCCGCGCGCGCCTGAGGGGCGTCACCCCGGTGCACAAGGAGCCGGGCTGCGGCCAGCAGCAGTTCGATGATCTCCAACCCATTTGCGCGGCTCACCGTGTGCGGCGCGCCGCTCCCGCCCAGGGCCGCTACCGCCCGCTGGCACTGCGCGGCGCCTTCCTGAAAGAGGCCGAGGGCGTACCACACCTGGACCATACCAGGGCGCAGCCGCACGATGTACTCGCGATTGCGCCGGGCGACGGCCCAGCCCCAGGCGAGGTTCAGATCGCTCCAGTGGTCTATCAGGTCGTAGATCGCGTTCGCGTTACGGGCAACTTGTTCGTCCACCGTGGCAACCAGGCGGATGAAATGGCCGGCGTGGCGCAGTTCGGCCTGGGCCTGTTCATCGGGAAGTTGCGCCAGTTCCTCGGCGGCGATGCGCCGCACCAGCGGATGCAGGCTGTAGGCGCGCTCACCGGCGCGGCTGAGCAACCCGTAGTCAAGCAGCATTTCCAGCACCTGAGGCGTGCAGCCGCCCACCGCCCGGGCCGCCGGGCGATCAAAGGCTCCGGGGAAGATGGCCAGGCGCCGCAGGACCATGGCCTCTTCGGGGCTGAGCCGCGCGCAGGACCAGCGGATCACGGCGTCGAGGCGGCGCTGCCGTACCGGCAGGTCGGTCTCGTCGCTGACCAGCAGGTCGAGACTACAGGCAAGTTCATCGGCGATTGCGGCGCAGTCGAGGGCCCGCAGCCGCCCGGCGGCGAGCACGATGGCCAGCGGCAGCCCGTTGACCAGTTGGCAGATGCGGACGATATGCGGGTAGTCGTCGAGGCCCGGCGGGTGCTGGAGGCGCACCGCCCGCGCCCGTTCCAGGAAGAGCTGGCCCGCGGCGCTGCCCGGCAGATCCTCGGGGCCGGCGGGCAGGCTGAGGCCGCCCAGATCGAAGACCCACTCCGCCGCGAGCCGCAGCCGCACCCGCGAGGTCACCAGCAGGCGCACTTCGGGCGCGGCGGCGAGGATCGCGCTGACCAGCGGGGCCACCGCAGGTTCCACCTCGGCGTTGTCAATGATCAGCAACAGCCGGCGCGCGGCCAACCAGCCCAGCAGAACCGCTTGCGGATCGGCGCCCGGCTCGACCATGAGCTTGAGGCTGCGCAGGACCGTCTGCGCGAGCTGGCGTACCTCACCAGGGCTGGACCGGTCGGCTTCATCGCAGGTGACCAGGAAAACCCCATCGGGAAAGGCAAGCTCGTCGGGCAGGGCGGGCCGGGTAAAGGCCGCGGCAAGCTCGAGGGCGAGGCGCGTCTTGCCCGCGCCGCCGATGCCGGTGATGGTGACCAGGCGGCAATCGGGCTGCAGCAACTGGGTGGTGAGCAGGGCGCGTTCAGCCGGGCGATCAACAAAGGCCGTGGCGCGCGCCGGCAGATTGTGGGGCGGGGCGAGCGGCCCGGCCTGAAGCTGTTCATAGAGGCGGAGGGTCTCGAGTTGCGGCTCGACGCCGAACTCGCGCTGGAGGAGATCGCGACACCGGGCGAACTGGTGCAGCGCGGCGGCGCGCTGGCCATCGCGGGCCAGCAGGCGCATCAGGCCACGGTGGGCTTCCTCACGCCATGGCTCCTCAGCAAGCAGGCGGCGCGTGGTCGCAATTGCGGCCCGCAGATCGCCGGCCCGCTCCTCGGCGCCGGCCAGTCGCTCCAGCACGGCCACGTACTGGTCGCGCAGCCGCTCGCGCTCGTAGTGCAACCAGTCATCGAAGGCGGGCGCATCGCGGAGGTGGAAGCCACGGGCGAACTCACCGCTGTAGGTGGCGGCAGCGGCGCGCAGGGCCTCCAGATCATCCCGCTGGAGCGCCAGGCGGGCCGCGGCCTCGAAGTCGGCCACGTCGAGGGCGATGGTGAGGGTCGGGGCAAGCGTGACCGTCTGCTTGTCGGCCTGGAGGTCATCGCCGAGCACGGCCCGCAGATCGCGCAGCGCGTTGCTGAGGGCCATGGCCGCCTTCGGCTCATCGCTCTCGCTGGCGATCAGCGTGGCGAGGGTGGCGCGGGCCTGCGAGCGCCCCGCGCAGGCCAGGTAGATCAGGAGCGCCAGGCTGGCCCGGCGTGAAAAGCGCAGCGGCTGGCCGTCAAGCTCAACGGCGATGGCACCAATCAGCTTGAGGGTCAAGGTTGTCATACCAGAGCCATGATACGCCTTTGACAAGATTCTGACAAGGTGAGGGAGTATCCTGTTGCCGCTTTCGCAAAGTATTCCTCCCGCGGCGGAGGCTGGAGCCTGACCCGGGGACGCAGCAACAGCCCTGGGTGGTCGGGGGCGCGGTCTGGAGCCGCGCAAGATAGCGTGGCACGCGGCGACAAGCCGCGCCGACACCAGAGGTGCAAGACAATGAGCGTGATCCGTCTCGCCGGGGTGCTGGCCTTCGCCGTTGTCCTGCTCGCGCTGCCTGCGCTCATGGTTGTGGTTCCCAGGAACCTGCCCAACACCAGCGGTGGCGCCTGGCCCCTGGTGGTCGCCGGCTCGGCCCTGCTCGGCGCCCCTGGGGGCCTTCGGCCTGCGCCGCCTTGTCGCGACGCAGGCGCCTGTCATATCTGAGACGCGCTGAGGGATGGAGCACAGAGCGAGCCTGGCGAAACGAACCCTCCCACGGTTAGGGATATAGAGAAAGCCGGGTTCCTCACCCTCCTCCGCCTCGCTGCGCTCGACGCCCCCTCCCTCTCCACTGCAGGTGGAGAGGGAGGGGGTTGGGGGGAGGGTGAGGACCACACGCCTCACATGTCGTATAGCTTGAGGCCCCAGGAATAGCCATGGCTGAGCCAATAACCATTCGCATCCTGACGATTGACCCGCTACTGCTTGTCCACGCCGGCGTGCGCCAGTTGCTCGCCGCCTTTCCCGACCTGCAACTGGTCGGCGAGGCTTTTGACCTCCATGACGCGCTCCGGCTCGGCCCGGCGCGCGCGGCGACCGTCGCGCTCGTCGAGATTGACGCGCTCGGGCCGGAGTGGCCCGCGGCGCTTCGTCGGCTGCTCGAGGCGCTGTGCATCCCCCTGGTCGTGTTTACCCTGGAGGCCGATGCCGAACGGGTGCGGGAGGCGCTCAGGGCCGGCGCGCGGGGCTATCTGCTCAAGAATACCAGGCCGCTGGCCCTGGCCCAGGCCCTGCGCAGCATCGCCGCCGGCCAGCAGGTCTTCGCCCCTGAGGTCCTGGGCATCACCTTCTCGGCGCAGTCACGCGACCTGGGGGTTGAAACGCTCACGCGGCGGGAGCGCGAGGTGCTGGCCCTGCTGGCGCATGGACTTTCCAACGATGAGATCGGGGCGCGCCTGTGCGTGAGCCGCGCGACGGTCAAGTTCCACTGCGGCCAGATCTTCGCCAAGCTCGGGGTGCAGAGCCGATCCCAGGCTGTCGCTGTGGCCTATGCCCGCAACCTGGCGCCGCGGCTGATTGCCGAGACTGAGCCGGTGGCGCAACGCCCACTCCGTGGTACGGCGCGCGCCCGGAGCGCATAGGGCGATGCCAGTTTGGATTTTGGATTTCGGATTTCGGATTGCCGTATATGGCCTTCCAATGAGATCTGGCGATTATGCGCACGCACTGACTCAAGACGAATCTGGTCTGACATACCCGGTCAGGCTTACCGCAGAGTGCGCGGAGGATCGAGGAAGCCAGGCTTGTTGAAGATCTCTGCGCTTCTCGGCGCCCTCCGCGGCGCCGAAGGTTTGGTAAATGTAAATGCTATCTGACAGGTTTTTGACAGGGCGCCGGAGTACGCTCTTCCTGAGCCGTCGATAGGGCGGTGTTCAATAGGGTGCACTGCACCAGGCAGAAGGAGGTAAACAGGATGACAGGCAAGGCGAGTTTCAGCGCGGAGGAATGGCAGCAGGTTGCGAAGCTGCCGATGCTGGTCGCGGAGTACGTTGGCAAGGCATCGAAGGGTGGTCTGATCGGAAACATCAAAGAGGCGTTCGCTGTCCTCGGCAGCCTGAAAGGCGAGGCGGAAAGCGCCGGGGGCCTGCAGATCATCAAGGATCTGATGGCCGATATGCAGGAGCAGAAGCCGGCCTCTTCCAGTGAGGGACCGAGCGCCCCGAAGTCGAACGACGCGATCTTGTCCGAGCTTGGCTCTGCATTGGCGCTGGTTGACAGCAAGGCGCCCGGCGAGGCGTCGGCCTTTCGCCAGTGGCTGTACCAGGCGGCGGTAAAGGTGGCCGAGGCCAACACGGAAGGCGGGTTTCTGGGGATGGGCGGTACGCCGGTGAGCGCCGAAGAGCAGTCTGCTCTCGCCGATCTCGCCAGGGTGCTCAACGTCACGGCCTGATCGGCATACTATCAGGTGAAGAAGGTCCAGAGGGTATGGCCTTGCGTCGAGGATCTGACATCGTCGTGGCGGCGAACGGCTTTCAGCGCATCTCCGCGTTTTCCGTCTGGACAGCAATCGCGGGGCTGATCCTCGGCGGAGTGGCGGCCGGCGTTGCACGCCTCTTCCAGGGCGGCAAGCCAGCGGCCGATCTGACCGTCACCAGCCTGATCGTCTTCCTCACCGTAAGCGCAGCGGGGGCGTTGAGCTGGTGGCTGCTTATCACCCGCCGGCGCCGTGTCAGCGAGGGCCGCGGGGCCATGGCCGGCGCGCTCACGGCCCTGCTGGGCTACCTGCTGGTCTACCAGGTGTCACACCTGGTCTATGGGCTGGCGTCCCCCTGGTTCTACGGCGAGAGCCTGGCCCAGCGCGTCGTAACCGGCCTGATGATCTCGCTGGTGACGCTGGTCTTCAGCGGGTGGTTCATGGTCACGCTGCTCGCCCTGACCGGCGCCCTGCTCGCTCTGGGGCAGATCGCGCTATCGCCGGGGATGGAGCGCGCCCTGACCCCGCGCCTGCGGAGCGCAGGGCGCCGTGTAGCGGCGTTCCTGCGCGGGCGCCCGCTGGTCCAGGCCCTGGTGAGCGGTCTGATCCTGATCGCCCTCGTCGTCGTCAGCCTTGGCGCCTGGGTCTGGACGCGCCCGCTCTTCGTGAGCGACCTGGTCACCACCCCGGCGCCGGTAACCGACTACAACACGAGCGTCGCCGCGATCCGGGCGCGGATCGCGGCGGAACTGGCCGACTCCAGTCTCAATCCGAATTGCGCAAGTCGCCTCTTCACGCCGGGCCGGCGCGCCGAGCGGGTGGTGGTTTTCTTTCACGGCTTTACCAACTGTCCGGCCCAGTTCGTGCCGCTGGCCGAGCAACTGGCGGCGCGGGGCTATGCCGTCTACATCCCCCGCCTGCCCCGCCATGGCCACGCCGACCGCCTGACCGACGACCTGGCCGGGCTGACCGCGAACGAACTGGTCAGCTTCACCGGCCAGAGCATCGATCTGGCTCAGGGCCTCGGCGCCGAGGTGATTGTCGCCGGCCTTTCAGCCGGCGGGACGCTGGCGGCCTGGGCCGCGCAGCAGCGCGGCGATGTGGCGCAGGCGGTGTTGATCGCGCCGCTATTCCACATCGCGGGCCTGCCACCCTTCTCGATTCGCCCGGCGGCAAGCGCCATTCTGGCGACCCCGAACTTCTACATGTGGTGGGACAACGAAGCGCGCGAGCGGGCCATCGGCCCGCCCTACGCCTACCCCCGCTACCCCGTCCACGCTGTCGGCGCCCTCCTGCGTCCGAGCTTCGCCGTGCAGGACAATGCCGCACGGAAGGCGCCGGAGGTTCGGAACATCCTGCTGGTGAACAACGACGCGGACGGGGCGATCAGCAATGGCGCCACTGCGGCCTTTGGCGAGTCGTGGGCGCGCAACGGCGCGACTGTCCGCACCTACACCTTCCCCGCCGAACTGAACCTTGACCACGATGTCATTGACCCGAACCACCCGAAACAGCGCATTGATCTGGTCTATCCGGTTTTGATCAGCTTGATCGAAGGGACACACCCGTGAGTTGTGACCGCCCTGCGGTGTGATCGGCCTATGCTGCCTGTAAACGACCCGTGGGGACGCAGCGTGCTGCGTCCTGACGGACCGCCGAATAGTCGGTGAACGACGTTTTTCGGTAACCCCGCCCTCTCCCCAACCCTCGCCCGCTGGGCGAGGGATTCCGGCGCCTCCCCCAACGGGGAGAGGTTGGGAGGGGGGCGGAAATGCAAGTAAACCTGCTGAATGAACCAGGAGCAATAATCCATGGACACGTTACCAATCGTCGCCCTGATCGTATCCCTCGTCCTCAATACGCTTCTCGGTGCTCTGGTCATCTGGATCGTGAGCAAGCTCAACGTCGGCTTGACCGTCGCCGGGTTCGACGGCGCGATTGTGGCAGCGATCGTCATCGCCATTCTCACGATCATCATCAACGTCCTGCTGGCCTCCGTGTTCATCGCTACGGGCACTTCCCCGGGTATCTGGAGCGGCCTCCTGGGTCTGATCGTCGCGGTAGTCGTGCTCCTGCTCGGTGATAAGATCCTGCCCGGTATGAAGGTTGACGGCATCGTGGGGGCACTTTTTGCCGCGGTCGCGATCGGCCTGGTGAACATGCTTATCGGGTTCGTGGTCATCGGTTTGCAACAGGTTTTTTAACGTCGAGGCAATGGCGCGAAGGCGCAACGGGTTCGTGGTAGTAATGCCAGGCCTTTGCGCCATTGCATCACAGCGATCACCGGTGACCAACTATCGGCATACCATTGGTGCGCTAGAGCCAGTGAGGTAAACGCTTGAACACTTCATCAATGTCTTCCGCTACGACCCTCCAGGTGACTGCGGAGCAGCGGTCGATGGCGGGAGTCTACGCCTGGATGGTGCTCGGTCTGGGCATCACCGGGGCCGTCGCCTGGTTCGCCGCGAACACGCCGGCGTTCATCGGGTTCTTGCAGTCGAGTATCTGGGTTCTCTTCGGCCTGTTCGGGGTACAGTTGGTGGTGGCGATTGTCCTGGGTATGCTGGTGATGCGGCTCCCCCCCGCGGTGACAATCGTGCTGTTTCTCGTCTACTCGGCGCTCACCGGGCTGACCATCTCGCTGTTCGTGTTGATCTACCCGATCCAGGCGATCGTGATCGCCCTCCTTGTGACCGCCGGCATCTTCGGCGCCCTGAGCGTCTACGGCTTCGTAACGAAGCGCGATCTGTCGGGCTGGGGCCTGTTTCTTTTCTTTGGCCTGCTCGGGTTGCTGCTCGTCTCGACGATCAACTTCTTCTTCGTGCGCAGCGGCTGGCTGGACTGGGCGCTTTCGGTCGGCGGCGTGCTGCTCTTCGCGGGCATGACCGCCTACAATACCCAGCAGACCAAGAGGCGGGTCGCCGAGGCCCGTGATGCGTATGGCGCGCGCCAGGCGACGATCTACGGCGCCTTCGCGCTGTACCTGAACTTCATCAACATGTTCCTGCGCGTGCTTGCCCTCACCGGAAGGCGGCGGTAGTGGCTGCGGCGCCCGCAGAAGCCGGAGGGCCGCAGCGCGCTGCGGCCGTACGGGGGCCGGTGTTCATCGCGGCGTTGTGCATCCCGCATATGGGAGTCTGATAAGGAGTATCCTGTGGCACAGCCTCATCGCCTCGGTCTGATCGTCATCCTGCTTGCCCTGCTGCTCAGCACCCCTCCGGTTTTTGCCCAGACCGGCACCCCCACCGTTATCGAAGAGAGGAAGAACATCTACCTCGTCGATGGCACAAAGGGGTCGCTTCCAAATCTGCTCCCAGCCGAAGATGTGGAGAAGATCGTCACACTACGGAGCGCGGGGTGGGGTACCTCGTACAGGGTCGTAAGCCCGGTCAGCCCCGACGACCAGGCGTTTCTCGCAGCCTATGGACCCGAGCTGTTTCTCGTCAATGTGCGCGACGGCGGGGTGACGCCAGTGACCTCTGATCAGCGGTTCTCTGCCTCCACGAACTATGTCTGGCTCGATGACTACACCCTCGGATTTCTCACGATAACCAAAAACGGCTACAGCGGGGGCAATATCGATCGTCGCACCGGGAGGGCGACGATCGGCGAGCCTCGGCTGAGCAAGGCGGTTCGCTGGGTCGGTGAGAAGCAGGTCCCTATCTTATTCTCGCCCAACCATCAGAAGCTGCTGCTCTTGGACACGACAGATGCGAAACCGGCGTCGTTCCCGTCCCTGAGCGCCTCCGGCCAGGGCGACGTGCTCGACCCGGGCTTCACGCCGCTTCCGAGCCTGGTGAGGTTCCTGGTCACCGAGGGCGCACGCTTCAAAGTTGTCGACGTGGACAGCGGCGTGGCGCACGAGGTGCTCACGGTCGAGCCGAACACGCTGATCGCCGATGTCACCTTCAGCCAGAACGGTGACAAGTTCAGCCTCACCAGCTGGTCGATTGCCGACACGGATACCCGCAGCTTCGACGGGGTCAAGCTTACCGAGTTCGGCTATCGTGACGCGACGGGCAATCTGGCGCCTGAGGAGAACATCTTCCTCCAGAGCAACGCCGTCACGATCCTCGATTTTCCAAGCGGCGTCGTGCGCCGCATGCGTGCCGCCGAGAGCGACGGGGTGTTCTACACTGGCACAAGTTGGAGCACCGACAACCAGACGCTCGTTGTGGAAGTAAACACGCCCGGCCGGGTGAAGGGGCGGCGCTACCCGCAGTACTACCCGCAGTTCCACGCTGGCGGTAGCCTGCGCTTCTTCAACAGCGACCTGCAAGAGATTCGCCGACTGGAGCGCCCGGAGCTCGACACCAGCCAGAAGCGGGTAGAATTCGTCTCACCGGACGAGGTGATCATCCAGACCCGCTACGGCACCAACGGGCACCCCTACTATTACAACTTGCGATCGGGCGAATTCCGCAACATCGCCGACCGGGCCGGAGTCTTCCTTGATGTCGTCTCAACGAACCGCTCGCGCGAGATCGTCTTCGTCTACAGCTCGTTCACCGACCCGCCCGAGTACTATCGCATGCGCTGGGACGGTACGGCCTTTGCGCAGCTCACCTGGCGCAACGATGCGGTGCGCAACCTTAGCCAGGCGCGGCAGTACGGGGTCTCGTTCACCCTGCGCAACGGCGAGCGCTTCGAGGGTGTGCTCATCCTGCCCGCCGACGTGCCCTTCCCGCCCCGGCAGGTGCCGATCGTCGTCTGGCAGCCAGGTGGGCCGACCGAGACGGTGCCGAATAGCTGGAGAGATACGGTTGAGGTCCCAACCTCTCTGCTGCCGAACTTCGGCTTCGGGGTGCTGGTCACGCCGCTCTACGGGCGTTACGGGTTTGGGCCTGAGCGCTTCCAGGCCCTGGCCGACGGCAACAACTTCGGGCAGATCGACATCGATGCCCAGGCCGAGATCGTCGCCCAACTGCGGGCGCGGGGCTGGGCCAGCAAAGTCGGCATCGCGGGCTGCTCTTACGGCGGCTACTTCGTTACCCAGAGCGTCACCCGTCACCCCAACACCTATGATGCCGCCCACACGATGTGCTCGATCGTCGACGTCATTACTGAGTGGAGCCGTGGTGGCGGCGAGCTGATCCCCTGGTTGCAGGGCCGGCCGATCTACGCAGCTCTCGAGGAGTACCGCCGCGACTCGCCGATCTACCAGGTTGAGCGGGTGCGGACGCCGCTGCTGGCCTTCCACGGTACGAAGGACTTCTTACCGGTCGCGGTCATGGAGAACTTCATGAGTCAGGTGATCGCCACCGGGACGCCTGCCAGGCTGCTGAAGTTCCAGGACGCTTACCACAACTTCGGCGGAACTGATCTTACCGACACCTACGAGCTCTACGGCGTCCAGGAGCAGGTGCTCTGGTTCCGCCGGTATCTGGGGCAGTAAATCTGGTACAATACAGTCCCCTGGACTGGAGCCGCGATGCAAGACGAGCTCATCTGCTTCTTCGAGCGACCTGGCGCCGCCCACGAGGCCCGGCGCGAGCTGCGCGCGCTTCAGAAAGAGCTGCGGCTGGGCCGCCTGCCCTCGATCGCCGTCGTGACCCGGCCGGCGCGCGACAGCATCCAGTTTGAGCAGGACGGCAATCTGGGGGCCGGGGACGGCATGCGCTTCGGCCTGGTGGTCGGCGCGGTGCTCGGCGCCGTGCTGCTGGCGCCCTTCGTCGGGATCCTGGTAGCCGGCAACGCGCGCCAGGGCCTCGCCACGGCGCCGAGCGTGGACAACTGGGTGATGGCCCTGGCGCTGGTGGTGGCCTTCGCCAGCGGGCTGACGGCGCTGCTCTCGGCCCTCGGCGGCGCGCTGCTGGGCGGGCTGGCCGCCGCGCTGATCAACTTCGGCATCGGCAGCCGCAAACTCTACGCCATCGGTGAGGAACTGGCGGTCGGCCAGGCAGCGCTGGTTACCCGCGTGAGCGCAGCGCAACGGCCGCCTATCGCTGACCTGCTGGCGCTGAGCGGCGGCGCGCTGATGCGCCCGCGGGAGGCCGGCGAGGTCGGCGCGCCGCCTGGCGATGATCCGACCGCCGCCGGCTTCGCGGCGCGGGCCTACGACGCCGGTGTGGGGCGCGCGGGCGCCTACGTTCCCATTACCCTGGAAACGCCGCCGGTTGACCCGCGCCAGCGCGACCTGGTGGTAGCCGAGTGCGCCGATGCCGCCCACGCGCGCCGGGCAGCCCGCGGCCTGCGCCGGCTCCGCCGCACCCTCGGCGGGCTCTCCGCCGGTAATCACGCCATCGTCACCCGCGATGAACAGGGGCGCGCGGGCATCCAGCAGGCCGGGAATGTGACCGCGGGGCGCGGGGCCCTGGTTGGCGGCCTCGCCGGCGCGGCGGGCGGGCTGCTGGTCGGCGGTGCCGCCGGCGCGGCGCTGGCCGGCCTGGCCCTGATGGTCAACCAGGGCACGGCGACCGTGCCAGCCAACGCGGGCGGCTTCATCCTCGCCTTCGGGCTGGTGCTCGGCGCCCTGGGAGCCATCGTCTTCGGACTGGGAGGCGGGCTGCTCGGCGCCGGCGTCGCGCACCTCGTCAACCTGGCCTATAAGGACGCCGACCTGCGCCGCATCGCCGAGACCGTGCCGCCGGGCAAGGCGCTGCTGATCGCCTCGATCTACCACCACGCCGGCCCGGCGACTGTGCAGGCCCTGCGCGCGGAGGGCGCGACCATCCGCCACCTGCCCTTGCCCGCTGCGCAACTGGTCGATGCAACGATCGACGAGGAGCGTCGCGCCGCCCTGAGCCTCGCCGGGGCCGAGGGACCCGAGACGCGGCAACTCATCCCCACCCGCTCCGGTGTGCGCATCTTCGCGGACTGGCATCGCCACGGCCCGCGTACCATCGTGTTGCTGCACGGCGCCGGCGGCGACCACGACGCCTGGCGCGCGCAGTATCCGGCCCTCCACGGCGCGGGCTTCTCTACCCTGGCCCTCGACCTGCGCGGCCACGGCTACTCGGATCGCCCGCGCGACGCCGAGGATTATCGGCTCGAGCGCTTCGCCGAGGACGTCTACGATGTGCTGGAGGCCCTGGCGATCCGCGACTTCATTATGGTCGGCCACTGCTTCGGCGGCATGGTCACGACGATGTTTCACCAGGCCCACCCGCACCTCAGCAAGGGCTACCTGCTGCTCGACACGGCCGCCCGCGCCCCCGCCGCGCCGGGCTGGGTGGCGACCCGCGCGCCCTGGGTGATCGGCATGCTCGGGCGGCTGCTCGAACTGCTCCCCGCCGACCGGCGCGCCCTGCTGCCCAACACCATGGACGCCTTCAAGGGCACGGGCGACATCCAGCTCAACCGGCTGATGGCCGACGCCTCGCACACCACCCTGCGCGCCTGGCTGATGATCTACCGCGGCATCGCCCAGTACGACGGCGTGGCCTCCCTGCGCTCGATGACCCAGCCGGTGTGGGTGGTCGTCGGCGAGGAAGACACCGTATTCACTGTCGAGGATTCAAAAATCATCCAGCGCCACGTGCCCGGCTCGCGGCTGATCACCGTGCCGGGAGCGAATCATATCATTGTGGTGAACAACCCCGAGGTAGTCGAGCAGGTGATCCTCGACTTCATCTACGATACGGGTGTCTTTGAGAGGCGCGCGGCCGTGGCGACTGCCCGCGCAACGGGGGCTTGACGGGGCGCCGGGGTATGTTGCTCGCCTCCTGCCACGGCAGCAGCCCCATACGTCATGGCTCAAATGAGCATGACAGTGCGGGCCTCACCCCGAGAGGCCTCACCGTTTGACACTGCCAATTCGCTGTGCGGCTCCCGCATGCTGTTACCCTGAGCGAAGCGAAGGGTCCCGGTATCAAGACGCCGAGATGCTTCGCTGCGCTCAGCATGACAAGATGCGGGATCACCAACTCCAAAAGGTAACAGCGCCGCGTGGGGGCCATGACGTATTTGAGCGGTATTGTGCCTGAGGCCGAAACATCGTCGCAGCCAATGCTGCGGCCCTATGCGACGCCTTAATGGAGACAGCATGCTCTTCGACACGCGCCCGCTTATCCAGTCGCTGATCGCCCTGTGGACCGTGGTCCAGTCACTGGGCAATCTCCAGGCCGGCCTGGCGGACGCGGCCAGGGCGCCGCTGCTGGCGGGCCCGCTCTGGCTGCCCACGATCGTCCTGATCTTCTTCCTGGCCGGCCTGGCGGAGAGTTTCGGCACCCGCGCGGTGGTACTGCTGCTGAACCGGGTCGGGCGGCGGCCCTTCGCCATCGCCCTGGTGCTCACCGCCCTGACGTATGTCGTAGGAGGCTTTGTCTGGGCCTACACGACCGCGTTCGTCGTCAATGCCCTCTACGGCCTCGACGACGTCTTTCGCGTCTCCCTGCGCGCCGTCGCGGTCGGGTTCCTGCCCCTGCTGTTCGCCTTCCTGGGCTTCACCCCCTACCTCGGCCAGGGGCTGCTGATGGTCCTGCAGGGTCTCAGTCTCTATCTGGTCGCGCTTACGCTCGCCATCGTCTACCCGCTGACGTTTGGCGGCGCGGCCCTTTGCGCCATTGGCGGCTGGTTGCTCTTCCAGCTCTTCCGCTGGTTCACCGCCGGCCCGGTCACGCTGATCAGCCGGCGCATGCTGCGGGCGCTCACTGGGCAGGAGGTTAACTACCAGTTGCGTGACATTGTGCCCTCCGCGCCGCTGGGATTGCAGCGCCGGAAATAAACGGTACGAGGTTGCCCCAATGGAGATCTTCTTCCTGCTGTACGAAGGTCTCGTCGCCTTTGTCCTCACCTTTAGCGTCGAGATCCTCTTTCTGATAGGAATGCTGATCTTCGCCGTTCTGGTCGTCAGCGCGACCGCGCCGCTCAATTTCCTGGGGTGGTGGGCGGGCTGGTCCGGTGAGCAGGACGCGCCGGCCCTCGGCGCCGGCCCTGCTCCCGAACCGCTACGGGCCCCGGTAAAGCCGCCTGAGGGCGCCGGCGCGGAGATTCCGCCGAGTCACTACCTGGTCTTCCTCTCGGGGATCGGCAACACCTCGGCCGACGCCCTGGCCAGCGAGGAGCAGGCGTTCCTGCGCAACCTGAAGGCGGCCATGCCCTGGCTCGCGATCATCGACAACATCTTCCCCTACTCGCCCGACAACACCGGCCTTACCGAAGACGAGCGCTACGGGGAGTTCTGGCGCTCGATCCTGGCCGTGAAGTCAACCGGCGGGCGGGCCTCCGCCCTGGGCAACCTGATCAACATGCGCAACATGCTCCAGGTGGCCGTCTCGGCCGACCGGCGCTATGCCCCGGTCTTCAACTACGGCACCGCCAGCACCATCCTGCGGGCGCTGCTGGACGAGGGTTACCAGCCCGGTTCCGGCGTGCCGGTGACGCTGATGGGCTACAGCGGCGGCGGCCAGGTGGTCTTTGGCGCGGCCTACTACCTCAAGCCGGCAATCGCCGCGCCGCTCCAGGTCATCTCGCTGGGCGGGGTCATGGCCAGCACTCGCGGCATTGACGCCGCCGACGAACTGGTGCATCTCGAAGGCGAACGGGACTCGGTGCAGGCCATCGCCGACGTGGTCTTCTGGGGGCGATGGCCGCTCGCCCGCAACTCGCGCTGGAACCGGGCCCTCGCCTCCGGCCGGCTGCGGCAGATCAACCTGGGACCGATGACCCACACCGGCCCGAAGGGCTACCTGGACACGGAGGCCTTTCTGCCGGACGGCCGCAGCCACATGGAGAAGACGACGGCCACGGTTGTCGAGCTCATCACAGCATTTCACGATAAACACGCGTCCAGTGTCGCTCCGCACAGTCGTGGCTTGATCTCGAATGTCACCCTGAGCGAAGCGAAGCGTCCCAGCCGAGATTCCTCGCTGCGCTCGGAATGACAGAGCCTTCGCGGTTGAGCCACTCCCCCGCGCACGAACGCTACGGGAAATAGGTTTTCCTGATAAGCCTGGTTCACACCTGAGGCGCCATCTGGAGGAACCCGAGGATCGCGGAAGGCGCTCCTCCGCGATAAGGAAGTATCATAACCCTCCGCCGGAGGCAGACGTTGCGACAGCCTGAACGCGCGGCCCTGCCCCTCGGCGCCCAAACGCGCCTGCTATAATGGAAGCGCAAGCATTCAACAGGCGACCCGTCGAGGAACCACCGGGCGCGTAACCAGGAGGCGCCCCATGACCGCGACATCCGATTATGAGCAGGCGCTCGCGATCATCCGCCGGCTCGACCGGCAGAGCCGGGCGCGGCTGGTGGCGCAAGTGGTGCAAGAACTGGCAGACGAGCGTGATATGGCACTGCAACGGTCGCACGAAGCGTGGGCCCGGCTGGCTGAGTTGCGCGAGGAGTTTCGGCGCCTCGGCCCGGTCTCGCCCAGCGCCGGTGAGCAGTTGGATCTTGACCGGCAGCACCGCGCCGATCTCCTTGAAGGTAAAATCCGCGAGTGATGTATACCCTTGACGCCAACATCTTCATTCGCGACGCCATCCCGAACGACCCTGAACAGGTGATGTGCCATGCCCTGCCGGCGCGCCTCTACGAGAGCAGCACGTCAATTGTGCTACCCACGCTCGTGCTAGCGGAAATCGCCAGCGCGTTGAGCCGCAGCTATCGCGACCCGATCCGCGCCCGACTTGAGGTCGAACTGCTGCGCGAGTTGCACATTATCAAATACATCCCCCTCGACGACGCCCTCGCGCAGGAAGCCGCCGACATCGCGGCCGATCGCGCGCTCCGCGGCGCGGACGCCGTGTATGTCGCCGTCGCGCGACGCCACGGCTGCGCGCTCGTCTCGCTCGACCGCGAGCAGCGCGAGCGCGCGGCGCCCTTGGTGCGGGCGCTCACCCCTGCCGAGGCGCTGGCCGAGCTTGCGTAGTCTGTGAACGACGTTTCCCTGCATTTCCACCCCCCTCCCAACCTCCCCCCGTTGGAGGGAGGCGCCGGGCGCCCTCCCCCGGCAGGGGAAGGTTGGGGAGAACATCTGGTTTCCTTGCCGCAACGCGGAGAATTGCGCTGCAACGACTCTCCTGCCGGCAGGGGCGTCCGTAACGGAGCAACGCGCATGCTGATGACGATGATCCGCGGCAGCCGGGCGGTGTTGCTGCGGCCCTCGGTAGCCACCTTCGAGGCCCACGAGCAGCGCAGGCTGGGCTGGGCGCTGCTCTACGTGTTCATCGGCGCGACCATCACCGCCATCCTCGGCTGGCTGACCTTCCTGATCCAGCGGCCGTTCCTGGAGCGGCAGGCGGCCACCGTGGCGGCCTACTTCGCCGGCCTGGAAGCGCGGCTCGGCCGCGATCTGCCCTATGAAACGCTTCTCAGGCCCTGGGAGCCCGGCATCCCCGTGCTCGGCAACCTGCTGCACACGATGATCGGCTTCCTCCTCTACCTTGTCATCGTCTACCTGCTGGGGCGGCTGCTGGGCGGTGACGGCAAGTTCGGCGAACTGGCATACGATATCGCGCTGTTCTGGGCGCCGGTCGCGATCATCGGGGCAGTGGTGAATCTCTTCTCCTTCGGCTGGTTCTCGTGCCTGACGGCGCCGCTGGCGATCTTCCTAACCTTCTACGGCCTCTACCTGACCTACCTCGGCGTGCAGTCGGGGCTGAACCTGCCGCCACGCCGCGCCCTGGTGGTCGTCCTGATCCCCGCGCTCTTCTATCTGTCCCTGTTCTGCCTGCTGATCGCCGCGTTCGTGGCCCTCACCGGGCTGCAGGTGAGCGGGTGAATGGTCTGTGAACGGCGCCGCCCGGCGCCCTCGAAGTCCCCCGGTTCGAGCGCCAGCTTTTCCCATGTTGGTCATGACCCGAAACTCGCGCCCGTGATGGATGACCGGCTTGCTGTCAATCTACTCGATGATCGCCGAGTCGCCGCTGGCGTCCTCGAGCGCCAGGTGCAGATTGGCCTCGTAGCCCCGGTCCTGAGCCTTCACCAGTCGGTATCCCGCGTGCAACGCCAGGGCCTCCTCGACGGTCGCCGCGTTGTCGAGCAGGGCCTGCCCCCACGCCCCTGAATGGAGCGCGGGCAGGCTTGGGTCGCGCGGGCCGTAGTCGGCGGCCGTCAGGTAGAGCAGGTGCATGGCGAGGCCGCGTTCATTGAAGCCATCAAAGGCGCCCAGATCGTAGGCCGCTGTGACGATGCTGCCGTACCGCGAGGTCCACCTCGCCGGGTTCTCCGCGATGAACCGTTGCGCGCCCAGCATGCCGCCATCGCGCGCTATCCCCCGCGGAAAGACGTAGAGCTTCGGCTCGGTGGACGTCGGCCAGTCCATGGACCTGCCGACCAGCAGCGCCGTCTTGTTGGTGTTCCAGAACACTCGGGTGCACATAGGAGTCCTCCTGCTAACCCGTGGTTTCGCTGCGCGGCGCGTTCGTTGGGGGGAGGTGGGGAGAACTGCGCCCTCCGCGATTCGTTGATTCCGCCCGCGGCGGGCGCACGCCCCGGCAAAGCCGGAACGGATCTGCCGCAGCGGGCGGAAAGGGAATTGCGGGGAGGCCTGGCCTCCCCGAACCCCTCCAATAGTTACGTAGATAGGGTATACTGGAGCGACCGCAGCCCTCCCAAACCCTTTCGTCAGGCCGGGGCGGGGGAAACCCGGTTTGCCCGCATGTAACCCGAAGGGTTGCATTATGGCGGGTTCCCTGGCGAGCCCGGCCGCGGGAAACCCGGTTTGCCCGCGTGTAACCCGGAGGGTTGCGTTACGGTTGGTCTCCCGGCAGGCCGGGGCAAGGGCAAACCTGGTTTCCCCATCTTGAAACCGACATCGAGGAGCAACAGCACGTGACCGACAACAAGATCATCTACTCCATGATCCGCGTGGGCAAGGTTGTCCCGCCCAATCGCGAAGTGCTGAAGGACATCAGCCTATCGTATTTCTACGGGGCCAAAATCGGCGTCATCGGCGCCAATGGCTCGGGCAAGAGCACCCTGCTCCGCATCATGGCGGGGGTGGATACGGATTTCAACGGCCAGACGGTGCTGGCCCCTGGGTACACCATTGGCTTTCTGGAGCAGGAGCCGCAACTCGACCCCGACAAGACCGTTCGCCAGGTGGTTGAAGAGGGCGTGGCCGAGATCGCCGCCCTGCTCCGACGCTACGATGAGATCTCCGAGCGTTTCGCCGATCCTGACGCCGACTACGATGCCCTCGTCACCGAGCAGGGCGCGTTGCAGGAGAAGATTGATCACCTCGACGCCTGGGATCTCGACAGCAAGCTCGACCTGGCCATGGACGCCCTGCGCTGTCCCCCCGGCGACACCCCGGTGCGCGTGCTCTCCGGCGGCGAGCGCCGGCGCGTGGCCCTCTGCCGGCTGCTGCTCCAGGCCCCCGACATTCTCCTGCTCGATGAGCCGACCAACCACCTCGACGCCGAGTCGGTGGCCTGGCTCGAACGCCACCTCCAGGAGTACAAGGGCACGGTCATCGCCGTGACCCACGACCGCCACTTTCTCAACAACGTGGCCGGCTGGATCCTGGAGCTTGAGCGCGGGCACGGCATCCCCTGGCGCGGCAACTACGCCAGCTGGCTCGAACAGAAGCGCCAGAAGCTCGCCGCCGATGAGAAGGCCGAAAGCCAGCGCCAGAAGGCCCTCCAGCGCGAGCTTGACTGGATCAACATGGCCCCCAGGGGCCGCCACGCTAAATCGAAGGCCCGTATCAGCGCCTACGAGAAGCTGCTGGCCGAGAACCAGGAGCAGAAGGACCGCGAACTGGAGATCTTCATTCCCCCCGGGCCGCGCCTGGGCGACGTGGTGATTAAAGCAGAGGGTCTGACCAAAGCCTACGGCGACAAGTTGCTCTTCGAGAACCTCAGTTTCGATCTGCCCCCCGGCGGCATCATTGGCGTGATCGGCCCGAACGGGGCCGGCAAGACAACCCTCTTCCGCATGATCGTCGGCCAGGAGCGGCCCGACAGCGGCACCCTGACCATTGGCTCAACCGTGCGTCTGGGCTACGTGGACCAGAGCCGCGACGCCCTCGACCCGAACAAAACCGTCTGGGAGGAGATCTCCGAGGGGAACGACATCATTGTGCTCGGTAACCGCCAGATCAATTCGCGGGCCTACTGCGCCCGCTTCAACTTCACCGGCGCCGACCAGCAGAAACGGGTCGGCGCCCTCTCCGGCGGCGAGCGCAACCGCGTGCACCTGGCGAAGGTGCTCAAGTCGGGCGCCAACGTGTTGCTGCTCGACGAGCCTACTAACGACCTCGACGTCCACACCCTGCGCGCCCTCGAAGAAGGTCTGGAGAACTTCGCCGGCTGCGCGGTGATCATCTCCCACGACCGCTGGTTCCTCGACCGGGTGGCGACCCACATTCTGGCCTTTGAGAATGACAGCCAGGTTTTCTGGTTTCCCGGAACCTATTCCGAGTACGAGGCCGACTACCGCCGGCGTAAAGGCGCAGCCGCCGACCAGCCCCATCGCACGGTATATAAGAAACTGGTGCGCTAGTATACTAACAAGCTAATATGCTGGCAAACTAATATGCTAGCGCTCTGGTGGACAGCGACACGGCGCAGGGGAGGTTCGGAGAGGCTTTGCCTCTCCACGACCTCTTTTCCGAATCCAGCATCGCGATGCCGTAGGGCGTGGGGAAACCAGGTTTCTCTACATCCCTACGGCATCAACTCGGCCCCCAGCCGGCTCAACTGCACGCGGCGCGCGGGCGGCTGGTCGGGATGCTCCTCGAAACGGCTGCGCTCGAAGTACTGCACGGTCAACACTCGCCCTCCCTCCACCGTTTCCGTCAGCAGCTCGCTGATGGGGTAGCCGAACGTCGCGAGGCCGCCGTTGCGCTCCCAGAAGGCCCGGAAGGGCGGGCAGAGGCTGTGTTGCGTCTCGGGGAAGTAGCGGCAGCCCGGCCCGGCCCCGCTCACCGTGGGCAGGCCGCGCCAGTCAATGCCGCGGCGCGCCAGGTACTCCACGCCGAGCAGCCCGCCGAGTACATCGTTGGGCGGCGGGTTCTCAGGGTGGTGCTCCAGGCGGTTGCGCTCGAACCACTGCACGCGCCGGTCGCGCCCGTCGGCGCCCCGCTCCACCCGCTCCGGCGTCAGCGGCAGGCCGAATACGGTCAGCCCGCCGCCGCGCTCCCACGCCGCCAGAAACACCCCGCTCACCGTCAATCCCGTCTCGGCGAAGGTGCGCGAACGTCCGGGCGCCGTCTGGCGCAGGTACACCGGACGCTCCCCCACACTGATGCTCGCCACGCTGCCCGTCAGCGGTTGCTCGGCCCCATCACGCTGGATCAGGGCCGCGCTGCACCCTGGCGCCAGCGGCAATTCGACGCTGCGCCGCTCGCCGAGGCTCCAGAGCACCTCCACGCTGCCGCCGTCGGGCTGAACGAAGCGGTGGTGGGCCAGGCGCCCGGGGCGATGGGCCGGCCCGGTTCCCTCGTAGCGCGCGAACTGCAACTGGGCCACCATTGTGCCGTAGGCCAGGTAGGCCGGCCTGGGGTTGAGCGCGTCGTCAACGATCGCCGCTGGCCCCCATGGTTGCTGCGCGCCGCCGAACCTGTCCTCGAGCTGAAAAAAGCTGACGTGGGGAATGCCTGCCGCTGCCGCCAGCACGAAGGTGCGCACCAGGTAATCGGCCTGCTGGTCGAGGCTCCTGGCGAACTGCGGCGCGCAGGCCCCGCCACAGACGCTCCAGCCCACCTCGGTGATCCACACCGGCTTGCCGCCCCGAGACGCCCAGCGCTTCGCCAGCTCCAGCCGCCCGGGAATGGTCACATCGAAACCCTCACGGGGGTTAATCAGCGCGGGGTCATCAGGCGCGTGGTCAATCAGCCAGGGGTGGATCGAGAGCACGTCAAAACTATCCCAGCCCGCCAGTTCCACCACCCGGTCCATAAAGGCATTCTGGCCCACTGCATCGAAGACGTAGACCCCGCCATTCAGCACGAGCGCGGTCGGGTCGGCCCGTTTGACCGCGGCATAGGCTTTGCGCAGCATCACGGCGTAGGCCGCCGGGTCGGCCCGGGGCAGCCAGGTGCCGTCCATATCCGGCTCGTTCCAGATCTCCCAGGCGGCCACCCGCGGCGAGCCGGGAGCATCATTGTATCCATCGCCGTCGTACCGCTCAACCACCTGGCCAACCCAGCGGGCGTAGGCGTCCATATCAGTTGGCGCGCACCAGTACGCGGGCTGGCCGGTCGCTCTGGCGTGGGCCGCGCAGCGCGGGTCGCGGTGCTCCTCAGGCGTGGTCAGCAGCATGCCAATGATGCCGATGCCCGCGTCGGCGAGCAGGCCGATGCGCCGGTCATAGAACAGATTCGCGGCCTCCCGGCCCCAGCAGGCCCAGCAGATCTCCTCGCGGGTCCATCTGGCCCCGATGCGCGTGGCCATCGCCACCAGCGCAGCGGCCTCGGCATCGCTGCGTTCGCGCCCGGTGATGTACATGTTCAGGCCGAAGAGCGTGGGCGGCCCCGCGGGTTGGCGTGGGGCGGCGCTGGCCGGCGGAACGCCCGGAACGAACGCAACCAGCAGTATTAACACCAGCACAGGCACGCTGGCCGTCGGGTATCGCTCCACAACTCCATTCCACTCCATTGCTTCGCCTGGTCGAGACGCGCCGAGCAAAACCCGCGCGGCCCGCGTCCCTCATTGCGTCCTCCGAGTGCATAGGGTATCACATATTTTGGCGTCCGTGGCTCACCGGCCCGCAGCGAGACTGATTAGTCTGTAAAGCTAAGTTGCGCGGCATTTCCGCGCCCCTCCCAGCCTCCCCCGTTGGGGTAGGCGCCAGACTCCCTCCCCCGGCGGGGGAGGGTTGGGGAGGGGGCGGGGGTTTAGGGAAAGACTTTGTTTACAGACCACTCATGCTCGTTGAAGAAATGAATGTGGGCGGATAAACTGATTCAGGAATGCGCCCCTTCGGTCGTCAGCACGACTGCGACTGTCTCTAGATCCGCCGCGCTCAATCCACAATCTAAAATCAGCAATCCAAAATCGCGCTCGCGCCCGCTCTTGACCGGTGCTGCATCCCGGAGTACTCTATACCTTATGAGCACCACCAATAAACGCATTGTTCTCACCGGCGCGACCGGATTAATCGGCTCGAAACTGTTTACCGCTCTGCGCGAACGAGGCTATGAACTGATCGTGTTCTCGCGCAATCCCGTCAAGGCCCGCGCCACCCTGCCCGGCGCCGCCGAGTATGTATCATGGTCGCCCACTGAAAGCGGCCCCTGGGCCACGGCCATTGACGGGGCGCACGCGGTGATACACCTCGCCGGGGCTCCCATCGCCCAGGGCCTGCTGGGAGTGCGCTGGACGCCCGAGTATAAGCAGGAGATCCTCAACAGCCGCGTGATAGGCACGCGCGGCATCGTGAATGCCATCGCCGCCGCCGAACAGCGCCCCGCCGTGCTGGTCAACGCCTCGGCCATCGGCTACTACGGTTACCGCGACGATACGCCCCTCGACGAAAGCTCTCCTCCGGGGCGCGACTTCGTCGCCGAGGTGTGCATCGCCTGGGAGCGCGAAGCCTCTCGCGCCGAGGAGTATGGCGTGCGCACGGCCCTGATCCGCACAGGCATCGTGCTCGACCCGGAGCGGGGCGCCCTGGCTCAGTTACTGCTGCCATTCCGCCTTCGCACCGGCGGCCCGATCATGCCCGGCACGCAGTACTATTCCTGGATCCACCCCGACGACGAGATTGGCATCCTGCTCCTGGCCCTGGAAGACGAACGGGTGCGCGGGCCGATCAATGCCACCGCGCCCAATCCTCAGACTAACCGCACCTTCTGCGAGACTCTCGGCGAGGTGCTTGGCTCGCCCTCGTGGCTGCCGGTGCCCGAGTTCACCCTGCGCATCGCCCTCGGTGAAATGGCCGACCTGGTGACCAGAGGCCAGCGCGTGCTCCCCAAACGCGCCCTGGAACTGGGCTATTCCTTCCGCTTCCCGACCCTGAAGCCTGCGCTTCAGGACCTGCTGAGGTAAAACCTGAAGACGTGGGAGGGCTGCGCCCTCCCGGGAAACAATCGCCCATGACCGCCCACTCATCCAACTCTTACATCTGCTTAACCTCGTCCTCAGTCGTGTGCCATATACTTGAAGCAGGACAGGCTGCCTTGAGGCGTCAGGCGGCCCCAACGCCGGTTAGAAAGTGCTCTGTGAACGAAGTCTTTCGGTAACTCATCCCCCTCCCCGCCCTCCCCCGCTGGGGGAGGGTGTGTCCGGCTCCTCCTCCCAACGGGGGGGTTGGGAGGGAGGCGGAAATGCAAGGAAACTTTCGTTCACAGACTAGTAAAGTGGGGACACCTGATTTACCCACCCCCCGGCCGGCCGGGCAACCAGGCTGGCGCATTCCTCCGGGTCGCGGATCGGGGTGACCACCCGTTCCCTCCCTCCCGGCCTTGCGCTGGCGGCCCTGACACCCGGTGGATGCCCAGCGGCCAGGTAGAGGTGAACTATGATTCGCCCCTGCCTCGTGAGGGCAACAGCAGGAACGCCGGCTTCCTCAAGGTTGCGACAATCCGCAATCCAAAATCCACACATGGTATAGCCCATGGAACGTAGACACAATCCGTTCTTGCTCCTTGCCGTCCTGTTGCTCGGGATCGTCATCGGCATCGGTGGCGGCGCCGTTGCCGGGGGGACGGTGGCGATGGTTGTCACCGGGCGCGCCGCCTCTGCCTCGCCGGCCTTCGGCGCCCAGCCGGTAAGCATCCAGAGCGAGGCGCAGGCCGCCCCGCGCCTGGCCCCTTCGACGCAGAGCGCCGTCGGGCACTCGGCCCATTCCGACGCCGTAGTCGCCGCGGTACAGAAAGTGGGCCCCGCAGTGGTCACGGTGATCGTAACCAGCCGGCAGGGGCGCGGCAGCGGCAGTGGCGTAGTTATCACCGCACAGGGTCACATCGTTACCAACAACCACGTGGTTGAGAACGCCGCCAGCTTGCGCGTGCTTTTTGCCGACGGCACGTTACAGGAGGCGCGGCTGATCGGCACGGACCCGCTCAACGACATCGCTGTGATCCGCGTCCAGGGCCCCGTCCCCGGCGTGGCGAGCATCGGCGACTCGACGAAGTTGCAGCCCGGCGAGACGGTGCTGGCGATTGGCAGCCCGCTGGGCAACTTCCGCAACACGGTCACGGCTGGCGTGGTCAGCGCGCTGAATCGCTCCGTCCCCGGCGCCGGCCTGGAGGGGTTGATCCAGACCGACGCGGCGATTAACTCGGGCAACAGCGGCGGCCCGCTGATCAACCTTGCCGGCGAAGTCGTCGGCATCAACACGCTGGTGGTGCGCGGAGACGGGAGCGTCTTCGGCGCCGCTCCGGTCGAGGGGTTAAGCTTCGCCGTGCCCAGCGCGATCTTCCGCAACGTGGCCGACCAGTTGATTACGACCGGGCGCGTGCGTTTCCCCTACCTGGGGATCACCTACCTCACCATTGATGGCCAGGTGGCTGCCGAGTTCAACCTGCCGGTGCAGAATGGCGCCCTGATCCGCAGCGCCCGTCCCGGCGAACCCGCCGTGCAGCCTGGCAGCGCCGCCGCGCGCGCCGGCCTGCGTGAAGGCGACATTATCGTCGCGGTAAACGGCGTCCGCCTGGATTACAGCACCTCGCTCCGCCAACTGCTGCTGGGCTACAAGCCCGGCGACACTATCACCCTCACCGTGCTCCGCGACGGCCGGGAGCGCAATATCCAGGTCACCCTGGGCGAACGCCCCGCCAATCTGTAGGGGCGATCACATCCGCCCTGCGGGCAGGTAGTCGGGTAAACCAGGTTTCTCCAGGGCTGTTGCAGTGTCCCAGACCCCGGATTTCTGGTTGGTTTTGGCGGCATAGCCGCCAAAACCAACCAGAAATGACCTGTCGGGCGGCCAGACCGACCCGATCCACCCGCGGGAGGAGGACATCGCATCAGCCCTGGGGTTTCTCCAACCCCCTGCTACATTAAGAAAAAATTATGCTATAATCCCCTCCGTCCACCAGGGTGTGGCGATTCTACCAGGAACGTAGACAACGGAGGACCGATTGAGTAGCAAGCGATCCCCCAGGTTGTGGTCGCGGCCCATATGGGCGCTCTGGATCCTCATCACCGCTCTCGTCCCCGCCCTTCCCGTCCTGGCAAACAGCCCCGTGTCCGCTGGAGGCCTGGAGTTGCTCGACGGCGCGTGGAGCGGCCCCGATCGCGCTCTCACGCTCGCGGCCGACGCCGGCCCGCCCCCGTCCGTTGTTGGCGGATACCAGCGCTACGGTAGCGCCCTCTCCACGCCTGTTCGACTCGACCCGCCCGCTACTCGCCTGAAACTTAGCTATACCACCACGCTCCCTCCCGGCGCCGAAGCGCGGATTGACGTGCGCGGCAGCCCTGATGGCCAGCGCTGGCTGCCCTGGGTCACCACCCTTCCCGACGGCGCCGTAGTTGGCTTCGACCAGCCTGTACTCCTCGCGCAGTACCGCGTGATCCTTCTTGGCAGCCCTGATGCGACGCCAGCGGTGCGCGACGTGCGCCTCGCCAGCACCAGCCAGACGCCCTCCGTCTTCGCGGCAGCCAGCGCAGGGCCGTTCAGCATCGCGCCGACGTTCCGCATCCGCGCTACCCGGCAGGGCATGGTCGGCGGGCGGACGGCCAATGGCTACATCATTCCGCCACGGGCGCGCTTCGTCGCTCTGCCCTCCTGGACGGCGCTCTCCACCCGTGGGCGCGATGAGTACCAGGTGCGTATTACCTACCAGGGGCGCAGTGCAGTGGCCCCGGTGTATGACGTCGGTCCCTACAGCGAACGCGACGACTACTGGAACCAGCCGCGACGCGGCTTCCCGCAACTTGAGCGCGGCTGGCCCGTTGACCACGCCGCCTACTACGAAGGCTTCAACGGCGGGCGCGCCGACAAGGGCTTTGTGCGCTTCCCTACGGCCATGGATGTGGGGGATGGCATCTGGTGGGACGACCTGGGTATCGTCGGCGACCAGGCTGAAGTGGAAGTTACATACCTCTGGCTAGGACAGGACCCCCTCGCCGGCCCGCCGCAACGCGACCCGTCCGCTTCTGAGCACGTCGTTGACGAACTCGGCGGCGATTTCTGGCACGGTGAGACGGTTCTCAACGCCAGCCCCGTCGGGTGCGGCATGGCGCGCCATGCCTACCAGGCTACCACGGTGAACGACCCGGCGCGAGGGGGAGTGGTGGTGCGCTGGCAGCCCAATCTACCTGTCGAAGCCATGTACGATCTGTTCGTGCACGTTCCGATCTGCCCGAGTAGACGCGAGCGCGCCACCCAGGCGCGCTACGTCATCCAGCACCGCGACGGCGCGGTGGAAGTTACGGTCAACCAGCGCGATCAGACCGGATGGGTGCACCTGGGGCGCTTCCCCTTTAAAGCCGGCGTCGAAGGCTACGTGCAGAGCGGGGCCCTTGCCGGCGATGCCGGCGCCACCATCTGGTTCGACCAGGCGCGCTGGGTGCGCGCGCCATAAAAGCCTGCGCCCGACCAGGTCGGCGGCTTTGCCTCTGGCGAGCCAGGCTCCCCATTTGCTCCTACGCGACCGGTCATCCCAACCGAGAAAAGAAAACGACACTGGGAGGGCGAACGCTCTCCCAGTGTCGTCTTCTCCCGAATACTACTCCTCGCTCCGCTCCTGGATGACGTAGAGCAACTCCAGCAGCACATTCTTCACGCTCTCGCGGTCGGAAGCGACGCAGGGCAGCACTTTAATGTGCGGCGGCTGGCGCAGCGCGAGGCGCAGTTCCTCGGGACTCCAGGCGTTGGGGCGATCCTGTTTGTTGGCCGCGATGACGTAGGCCGTATCTCGATACGAGATGAAGAAATCAATGATCCGGTTCGTCTCGCGAAACGTTTCCGGGCGCGTACTATCTACCAGGATAACCAGACCGAGCATCCCCTCGGAGAGGATCTCCCACATAAAGTCGAACCGTTTCTGTCCGGGTGTGCCGAAGAGATGCAGCACCAGATCGGGCCCGATTGCGATGCGACCGAAGTCCATCGCAACGGTGGTCTCCTTTTTGATCAACCTGGTATCATCGGTCGCGCGGCGCTCGGTCGAGACCACTTCGATCTCGCTGATTGATCGGATGAACTCGGTTTTGCCGGCGTTCACGGCGCCGCTGATTACCATCTTTACAGTCTGCACTCCAGCCCTCCGCTTCGGTGCTGTGCCCTGGATGACGCACACATCGAGTGTTACATGCCTTTGATACGATTAATGATGCGGTTCACCAGGCTCCGCTTGATCCGGGACGTCTCGGCGGGAACGCCACGGGCAAGGGGCATCGGCACAGGCTTCTTCACCACCTCTACCAGGCCCGCGGTCAAGAAGCCATAGACGATCCGGCAGACGTCGAACTCTTTCAGATTCGTCTTCTGCGCAATCTCGGCCAGGGTGTCGCGGCCGTTGATCCGGGCAATAACCCGCCATTCCTCGGTCGAGAGCTTGATCCCTTTAATCCGCACGCCGGGCTGATCGAGAAAGCGCACCACCAGGTCGGTAGAGGGTATGCGATCGCGGATCCGGCCCATCTCATCAATGCGGCGGGAGCCTTCCATAATCAGGTGATCCACCGAGATAGGCGTAGGAATGGTGGGCGCCGCCGGATCGGGACGCTGATTTTGCTCGAAGCGAAACTCGCCTTCGGGCCAGCCGAAGAGACCATAGACCGCTTCTTCAGAAAAGCTTTGCAACGCCCCTTGCAGTTGCTCGCGCGAGGCCAGGTTTTCGGCCAGGATCACCTCGGTAAGGGTTGCGCCGCTGCCGCGGGCGGCCAGACTGGCGCGAGCGCGGGCCAGCTGGCTTTCGCTCAACAGGCCCAGGCGCACCAGCAGATCAGGCTGCTGATCCTCAGGGCGTCGCACAGCCATCACCAGTTTGCCACGCTCGAAAAAGAGCAAAGCGGTTTCCTGCCCGCGCGACAGGTACAACCCCCCGGTCTTATCACCCCGATCAACCAGGTAGAGAAAATCAGAGAGACCAAAGTCGCGAATGTTGCCTACGAGGGCCATTGCATTGCCTCCACGGGCTTGGCGCTCCTCCCCAGCGGCGCATTGATGCAGAGATGTTGCCGGCGAGTCACGCGGGCCTCACGCAGTAACGGCGAAAGCAGCTTCTGGCGCCTCCGCGGGCGCCGATGCGACGCCGTCCGCCTCCAGAACGGGGACGAGGGCGGCGATGGCCGTCGCAATCATCGCATCATCTGGTTCACGAGTCGTCAGGTGCTGAGTCGCCAGGGCCGGGGCAAGCAGGCAACGCACCCAGGGGCGATGGTAGTGCGCCGCAGCGAAGCGCATCGCCTCGAAGGCCACGGCAGCCACCACCGGGATAAGCAGGATGCGGGATCCGACGCGCTGCCAGAGTGGCAGACCACTTACCGACAGAAAAATGACAAACCCGACTAGCGCGGCGATCACCAGAAAACTGGTGCCACAGCGGGGGTGGATGCGCGAGAATTGCCGGACCGACTCGACCGTCAGCGGGGCGCCGGCTTCGTAGGCGTTAATCACCTTGTGCTCGGCGC
This sequence comes from Chloroflexaceae bacterium, assembly GCA_025057155.1. NCBI lineage: Bacteria > Bacillati > Chloroflexota > Chloroflexia > Chloroflexales > Chloroflexaceae > Chloroflexaceae bacterium. The sequence continues at coordinate 129,935 of JANWYD010000007.1, read as the reverse complement.
CGTGGTAGCCAAAAACCCGCTGAATGTCTCGCACCCGACTGATCGCATAAATATAGGCCAGGACGAGCAACAGATTGATCGCCCCTTCGATCATTTCGCGCATCAGCACCGGCGCTCCATGCTGAGCGGCATAGTTGGCAATCAACGAGGGCAGGAAGATAAAGACGCCCACCGCAATCCCCAGCGCGACTGCCACGATGCCGAACCGCGCGACCGGATGGAGATCCTGGCCATCATCGCCAACCGCAACCGTGGCCGAGAAATCGAGGGCCTGTCTGCCGATCCGCACCGCTTCCCACAACCCGACCAGGCCGCGGATGACGGGCAATCTGGTCCAGGCCGGCCAGGTCTGGGCGGCAACGGGAATATGCTTGAGGGCAAGGGCGCCATCGGGTCGGCGAACGGCGACGGTAGCCTGCTGGCGGCCACGCATCATGACCCCTTCGAGTACTGCCTGACCGCCGTATGTAAAGCGTTGTTCGTTCATCGCCCCCAGAATCTTTGCGCACCTGAGCGCCGTTCTATCTGTCCGACCCACGACTGAGGCTGCTGCCTTCTCGCTTCCGCGGCAGCAGCAGCCTGCCGGCGTGTATCATACCACGCTGTGCAGCTTTCCGACAAGGAATCGTACCTTATTGACCGGGCAAGGCGCCATCGCGGCGTGCAACCTGGAGCGAGTATATCCCGGAGGCATTACCAGATTGTAGCCCGGCGGCTAGGTCTCGCTACTGAGTCGTTCTGGGGCGTCGCGGCGGGCGAAGGTGGTGGCCGCCGCCGCAACCCCGGTGACCAGGCTGGAAACACGGATGAACGGTGAGACGACCCGTTCCGAAACGAACCCCGTCGTTCCCACGACCGTGCCGGCGGTGTCCTTCGCGTTGGCTGCCAGCGCCTTGGTGCTGTCGAGCACCTCGTTGAGCTTGCCCGACAGTTCATCGAGCCTGGGCATCAGGTTGAGGCGCGCGAGCCGATCCAGGCGATTGAGCACGTAGAACAGCCCGAAGAGGATCGCGATGGTAAGAATCGTGCTGACGAGCGTGAAGAAGCCCAGAATGATGATAAAGATGTCGCGTATCGCTTCACGCACGCCAACCGGCGCCAGATACAGGCCAACGATCGCAGCGAGCAACAAGAGGAGTAGTACACCCAGGCCGATCCCAATCCATCGTAGCACGGCAGGCCCTCCGCTCCTGGGGCATCATGGCCCCACTTCGTTATCCTTGGCATCAGAATGCGGTGTTTTGCCCGGACAGCGGCGGCGATTATATCATACTCGCAGGCGCGAGACAATAATCATCAGAATCCAGGCCAGCAGTACGGCTTCGAGCACCGGAACGTCGGCGGGCTGCGGCAGGGCCAGCGGCAGGCGCAGGCCCAGACCGTAGGCCAGCAGGCACCCGGCGAACGCCGTTAGCCAGAAGATCGGCAAGTGCCGCCAGCGCCGTCCCAGGAGCGCGTACCCCAGGGTGGCGCTAGCAGTGGCGAGGAGCAACAGCAGAAAGATCGCCGGCGCCAGGCCATTGAACACAGAGTTGCCTTTCTTAAGAGGCAAGGCGGATCCGCCCGTGCTACCCCTCCGTTCTTGAGCGCACGATGCGTCCCCCGCCAATGACGCGATCGCCGTCATAGAAGACCGCGGCCTGCCCCGGCGTGATCGCCTTGAGCGGCGTCAGCAGGCGCACCCGCAGCCGCCCATCGGGCAGCGGGGCGACCTCGGCGGGGGCGGGGGCGGCATGGGCGCGCACCTGCACCTCACAGGCGAACGGCTCGTCCGGGCGCCTCCCCTCGACAAAGGATGGCCGGTCCACCTCGAAGCGGTCGCGCAGAATGGCCTCCAGGGGGCCAACGATCAGGGCGTTCCGGCCCACATCAAGGTCAACCACATAGAGGGGCGCGCCCGCACTCAAACCCAGACCGCGACGCTGGCCAATGGTGTAGAGCGGCAGGCCGCGGTGGCGGCCGATCTCGCGGCCCTGGAGATCGACAATCGGGCCGGGAACGAGACTCTCCGGCGCCGCTTCGCGCAGCAGGTTGCGATAATCGCCCCCCGGCACGAAGCAGATGTCCTGGCTCTCCTCGCGGTAGGCGCTTGGCAGGCCGCGCGCGGCGGCCATTTCGCGCACCTGGGGCTTCGTCAGCCCGCCGATCGGGAACATCAGCCGGGCCAGGTCGCTCTGCCCAAGCATGTAGACCATGTATGACTGGTCCTTGTCACGGTCTACCGCGCGCAGCAACTGGTACGGAGCGTCATCGTGCTCACGGACGATGCGTGCGTAGTGGCCCGTGGCCACGTAGTCAAAGCCCAGGGCGCGGGCGCGCTCCAGCAGCGCTCGGAACTTGATTTCGCGATTACACTCCAGACAGGGGTTGGGCGTGTAGCCCTGGGCGTAGGCATGCACGAAATACTCAATCACGTGCCGCCGGAACTCCTGCTGGTAGTTGAAGACATAGTAGGGGATGCCGAGGCGCGCGCAGACACGACGGGCGCTCTCTGCCATCTCCGCGGCGCAGCAGAGGCTCTCGGCCAGGCGCTCGTCGTCGTCATCCCAGAGGTGCATGGTCACCCCGACGACCTCGTGTCCCGCTTCATGTAACAGCGCGGCGGTGAGGGAACTATCCACGCCGCCGCTCATTGCGACGATGATCTTTGCCATGGTGACAATTATAACAGGCAGGGCCGAAGGATTGGCTGCGCCAATCCTTCGACCCCGCCTGTCGCCGGGACCGTAGCTGCCAGCACCCGTGCGGCGCCGGCCTCCTGGAGGGCATTTTCAACCGCCGGGCGATTCTCAGGGGTCACCAGGGCCAGCATCACACCGCCCCAGCCCGCGCCGGAGAGCTTGGCCCCCAGGGCGCCGGCTGCCCGCGCCGCGGCCACCAGCCGCTCCAGTTCGGGCGATGAGACGCCGATCTGCTCCAGCAGAGCCTGATTAGCGTTAAGGAGGGCCCCCAGAAGCGGCGCATCGCCGGTAGCCAGGGCCGCACGGGCCTGGGTCACGAGTTCGGCCACCCGGTCGAAGAGAGCCTCGTAGCGCGGCGGGTCGGCGCGCCAGCGTTCCCGCACCGCGCCCACCGGCAGCCGGGTGGCGCTGCGCACGCCGGTATCGCCCACCACCAGCAGCAACGGCCTGGCGATAGTCAGGGTCTCGATCAGCGGGGCCGGCTCGCGCCGCACGAACCAGATCGCTCGCTCATGGGCCACCACCGTATTGTCAATGCCGCTGGGCGTGCCGTGGAAGCGCCGCTCGCTGGCGTAGACCAGGGCGGCCACCTCTTCGGGCGCCAGCGTCGCGCCCGCATGGGTCGCCAGCGCGCGCACCAGAGCCGTGCCGATCGCTGCGCCGCTGCCCATGCCGCTGGCGATGGGGATGTCCGAGCGCAACTCGATGGTCAGATCGGGTTCGTTTTGCCTCAGACGCGCCAGCGTCGCCAGGGCCAGTTCGCTCAGCGGGTGCTCAGGCTGGCCGGCAGCGGTCCAGGTCTCGCCAAGGTCGGGAGCGCTGAAACACAGCCCGCTGCCAGGCTCACCCGCTTCCAGCCGGGCATAGGCTCGCAGATCGCCGAGGGGGGCGGCAATCGCAGGGCGGCCGTAGACCACGGCGTGCTCGCCGCAGAGAATGAGCTTTCCAGGGGCGGAGGCGCTGGTCATGGCATAGCATTCCTGTGCGGGTTTCGCTACACGCTGCCGGGTCCTCACCCTCCCCCGCCTCGCTGCGCTCGGCGCGGGAGGGTGAGGACCGACGCATCACTCCCACTCAATCGTCGCCGGAGGCTTGGAGGAGATGTCGTAGACCACCCGGTTCACGCCGGGAACTTCGTTGACGATGCGGCTGCTCACACGGGCCAGCACTTCATAGGGCAGACGGGCCCAGTCGGCGGTCATGTAATCTTCCGTGGTGATCGCCCGCAGCGCGATGGTGTCGGCATAGGTGCGCCCGTCGCCCATCACCCCCACGCTCTGCACCGGCAGCAGCACGGCGAAGGCCTGCTGCGTTGCGCGGTAGAGACCGGCGGCGCGCAGTTCCTCCAGGAAGATCGCGTCGGCGCGGCGCAGCGTCTCCAGCCGCGCGAAGCTCACCGGACCGATGACGCGCACCGCCAGCCCTGGGCCGGGGAAGGGATGCCGCCAGACCCAGTCTTCGGGCAGACCCAGCTCCAACCCTGCCGCGCGCACTTCGTCCTTGAACAGGTAGCGCAGTGGCTCCACCAGCTCCATCCGCATATCCGCCGGCAGACCGCCAACATTGTGGTGGGTCTTGATCGTTACGCCCTTCTGGCGGTCGGGGGCGCTCGACTCGATCACGTCAGGGTAGAGCGTGCCCTGGACCAGCACGTTCACATTCCCCAGGGCGCGCGCCTCGCGCTCGAAGATGCGGATGAACTTCTCGCCGATGATCTTGCGCTTGCGCTCCGGGTCGGCCACGCCCTCCAGCGCGGCGAGGAACTCTTCGCGAGCGTCCACGGCGATCAGCGGCACGTGGAAGTGCTCGCGGAAGGTGGCGATCACCTGTTCGGCCTCACCGAGCCGCAGCAGGCCATTATCCACGAACACGCAGGTCAGCCGGTCGCCAATAGCCCGATGAACGATCAGCGCAGCGACGGCCGAGTCCACCCCCCCGGAGAGGGCGCAGATCACCCGCCGCTCTGGGCCTGCCTGGGCGCGCACCCGCTCGACCGCCTCGGCGACGAAGCTGGCGGGGCGCCAGTCGGCCACCGCGCCACAGACGCCAAACAGGAAGTTGCTCAGCACGGCGCGCCCGTGGACCGTGTGGACCACTTCGGGGTGAAATTGCACCCCGTACCAGCGCCGCGCCTCATCGGCGATGGCGGCGAAGGGCGTGGCGGGGTTGGCGGCGATGGCGCGGAAGCCGGGCGGCAGGACCTCGATGCGGTCGCCATGGCTCATCCACACCGCCTGCGTCAGCGGCGTGCCGGCGAAGAGTTCGTCAGGGTCGAGCACCTCGATTGTAGCCGGGCCAAACTCACGGGTTTCGTGGCGCAACACGAGGCCGCCAAGGGCCTGGCTCATCAACTGCATGCCATAGCAGATCCCCAGCACCGGCAGGCCGCTGGCGGGCAACCAGGCGGGCATTGCCGGCGCGCCCGGCTCGTAGACGCTCGCGGGGCCGCCGGAGAGAATGATGCCCACCGGGTTGAGCGCGCGCACCTGTTCCGCGGGGGCGTCGTGGGGCAATAATTCGCTATACACGCCCAGTTCGCGCACGCGGCGCACGATCAACTGGGCCGTCTGCGAGCCAAAATCGAGCACGGGAACACTGTGATGGGTCATGGGTGGTAATTCCTTTCCGACCCCATCGGCAACCCGCAGGGTTGCGCCCACAGCGAATGCACGCTCTGGCGAAGCCAGAGCGCGACCGCCGCCGCGGGCGGAATGAAACCGCGGAGGGCGCAGCCCTCCGCACCTTCCCCAACGCTCATGCGACAGACCACGTAGCTGAATAACGTCCCGACCTTGACGCCTCTAGCCCGTCGAGGCGCGCCGGAGACGACCGCGGTTGAAGGGAATGACCCGCTCGTCGGGGTAGTCGGGCTCGGAGGGGGCAAATTCCGGCGTCACCACAACGGAGTTGTCGCCGCCGAAACGATTGGTGACGTAGGCGTCAGCCTGCCAGTCGTTGTGCCACTCCGTGCCATCAAAGAGGTACCGGTACTCGTAGGCGCGTCCGGCCTCCAGCTCAACGGTCGCTATCCACCCTGTCTCGGTCTGCCGCAACGGTGTGGCCAGTTCGTCCCAGTTATTGAAGTCGCCTACGACGGAGATCGAGTCGGCCCAGATCGCGGCGGGTATCGCAAAGGTCACGAGCACTTTACCGTCACGGCCGGGTCGCTTGGTGATCATCACGCTACTCCTTTGTTGCGCGGCGCCAACCCCGTTGTTGGTTTTATTCGTTTGAAGTATAACATATTTTACAGCAGGGTTCGTCCTTCGATACACGGAAATCACGAGCGAAATTGTTCGGTTCTCGAACGGGCCGGGTCACGGGGCGGCAGGAGTGAGCTGGTAGATCGTCACCTCGTCTTGCTCAAACACGACCGCGCCCAGGCGCGCGAACTTGGCCAGGCTCTCCGGGGGGTATAGACGCCGCTCCAGGGCGCCGATATAGACGAAGTCTACGCCGTACTGCCGCAACAGCCGTTCGGCCTCGGAGGGGTCGCCGGTCAGGTAGATCATATCCACTGCCGCGCAGCGGGGCGCGAGTTCGGCTCGGGCTTCAGGGTCGCCGCCGCGCCACTGGATCTGGTGCCCGACCCAGCCGAGCACGGTGGGTATCCCCGTAGCCGCTGCGACCCCGCCGTAACCTTCAGCATTGTACGAGCCGCCGCAGCGTTGGGCCGCGCGATCCTCCACGGCTACCGCTTCCAGCACCACGCTGCCCGGCGGGGCCTCGCGTCGCAGCCAGGCCAGCGACGCGGCCCCGGCGGGGCTGAGTTCGCGCGGCGTGCGCCCCGCCAGACCCTCGATGCTTCCCCGCGCATACTCGCGCACCGTTAACCAGGGATACACCAGCGCCCCTCCCAGCAGCGCCAGGGCCAGAGCGGCGGCGCCCCACCCCGCCAGGCGCGCCCGGCCCTCCGCCCGCGCCAGGAGCCACCACAGGCAGAAGGGCGCCAGCGCGCCCCACAGCAGCCAGATCTGGTAGTAGAACTTGAACACGGTGTTCATCCGCGCCGAGAAGCCCTCGAAGACGTCGCGGATATAGACCAGTTCAACCCCCAGCAGCACCGCGCAGCCCAGAGCGGCCAGCAGCAGGGCGAAGCTCTGGGCCGCCTGCCTGACCAGTTCTCGCGCCAGCGCCAGCGCCAGCATACCCAGGCCCGCCAGGGCCAGCAGCGGAAAGCCGCCGAGCAGCCCGGCCAGCAGGAGCGCCGGAGGCAGCCAGAGCAGGAGGCGCGAGGTGGAGGGCCGCGTCAGCGCCGCGATTCCGACATGCGAGGTCAGCGAGGCGCTCGAAGCGTGAGCAGGCGCCGTCACGGGCGCTTCCGAGGTCGCCGGTCGCAGCGCGATCAGGTACACAAAGACGATGATGGGCGCGGCAAACAGTCCGAAGATGACGATGAAGGCGTGCAACCCCGTGCGCGAGCCGAGAAACGGCGCAATGACGCTGGTAAGTCGCCCGATCAGGGGCAGATCGATCAGCGGCGGCGCGCTTCCAACCAGCGAGCGGAAGGTGAGATGGAAGGGCAGGAACAGCACATAGGCTGCACCGATGACCAGCACAAGCATCCATCCCGCCGCGCGCCAGGGGCGCGGCGCGTCGCTGGCGAAGACGCGCAGGGTCAGCGCGGCGGCGTAGAGCAGGAGGTAGGTCGGCAGATCCCAGCTATTCATCGCGTAGAGGCTGCCGATAGCGATCCCTGTCAGCACCAGTTCGCCCCAGCCGCGCCGCCCCTGGCCCGGCGCCGGCGGCTCGGGGCGCGCCAGCACGGCGAGGGCCAGGGCTGCGGCGAGCATCCCGAAGGGCAGGGCCATCACGTGGGGATGCATGTCGCCCAGGCGAAAGCTAAAGAAGGGAAACTCGGTAATGGTGTAGCGCCGCTCCTCGCCCGGACGCTGCGCATCCCACAGCGAACGCGAGGGCCACCACCAGTTGAAGTCGGCCACTTTGTCGCGCCGCTCCCAGCCGCTGATCGTCCCGAATTCACCGGTCACGGCGGGATAGGGCAGGCTGATCGTCGCGGCGCCGCTCAGGGCCTGCCGGGTCGCCGCCAGGGCCTGGCGCCCGTCGAGGGCTACCACCCGCTCATCGCCCAGCAGCACCTGGAGCGCGCCCGACTGGTTGCCCGCCACCAGCACGAAGATCACCCCCAGCAGGGCGAAGAACGGCACGCTCCACCGGCGCCAACCCTGCTGACAGAGCGGGGCATCGCACGCCGCCAGGGCGATCAGGTTGGCAATCATGCCTCCCACTGCCTGCGCCGTCATAGCAAAGATCAGCGCCAGCGAAAGGTTGTAGGCGACTGCCGGTTCCAGGGCAGCCAGTTGGGCCGCCGTGGCCATAAGCAAATAGCCGAAGTAGTAGTAGTTGATACTGAAGCCGGAGAGCCAGGGATCGGCAGGCGGAAACATTCCTGAGCGCCTGATCGCGTTAAAGAAGGCAAAGTCCATGGGGCGCTCGGTGCCCCATGGCGTCGGGTCGTGCGCCCGCAGCCATACCGCGGCCAGCAACGCTCCGAGGAAGAGCGCCTCGGCAGCCAGCACGCTGCGCCAGCGGGCGCGCAGCGCCGCCTGCGCCGCCGCCAGCGCCGCCCGCGGCCCGCCCAGCGCCGCCACCCCCACCGCCGCGAAGCCAACCACTGGCGCGATGAAGGGAGCCAGCCCGAACATCGCCAGCAGCCAGGCCAGGTAGCCGGTGAGCAGCAACCCTAGCGGCCGCGCCAGACTGAAGCCCCCGTCGGGCAGGGCGCGCAGCAGCCAGTTCGCCAGCGGCAGGCCCGCCAGGCCGATCAGGGAGGTGATCAACCACCAGATGAGAAGGTCAGATGCCATATGTCTTTTGATGCGGAGGTGTTGTCCTGGGAGGACGTAGCCCTCCCGGACCCTCCCATCGGGCGGGGGTGCGGGGAAACCTGGTTTCCCCACTCTCCTGCAACCGGCCATCATTTGAGCCTACAAATCACCAAGCAACCGCCGCGCCTCTTCGGCCCAGGGGCCATCAGGGGCCAGGGCCAGGTAGATCTCCAGTTCGGCCCGCGCCCGCTCGCGGTCGCCCTGCCGGGCGAAGAGCTTGCCGAGGCTGAAGTAGGCGTCGGGGGCGGAAGGGTCGGCGACCACCGCCTGGCTCAGGGCGATCTCGGCTTTATCGAGGCGACCCCAGGCCAGCAGCGCGCTGCCGAGTTTGTGCCAGTTCGCGGCGCTCGGCTCGGCGCGGGCAGCCATCAGGTAGGCCTCCTCGGCCTCATCGTAGCGTCCCGCCTCGGCCAGGATGTCGCCCCAGAGATGCATCACGCCGATGTCGCGGGGGTTGGCCCGCGCGGCCCGCTCCAGAATCCGCGCCGCCTCGTCCAGTCGGCCTTGCTCCCGGTAACGCACAGCCACGCCAAAGGCCAGCGGCCCGTCGGTGGGGTTCGCCGCCAGAGCGGTCTCCAACTCTTCCAGTTCGGCAGAGGGCGGCTCCGTCAATCGTGTGGTTGCACTGCCTTCCGCCAGAGGTCGCCAGGCGTAGCCCGGAGGTACGCCCGTCACCCGGTAGATGCGTGTCTGCCGCGCATCGTACACCGTCTCCAGGTACGTGCCGCGCATCTGCTCGAACTTGGCCAGGCCCGCCGCGGGGTAGAAGGCGCGTTCGACTCCGCCGACGTAGATGTAGTCCACCCGGTAGCGCGCCAGAAAGCGCAGCGCCGTTTCCACATCGGGGGTGCGGAAAAACGTGTCCAGCTCGCGCTCGCGCCGGGCCGCGACCGCCGGGTCGCGCTGTTCGTTGACGTGGAGCGCGCTAATCACCGTGGGCAGGCCGGTGTTGGCAGCCACGCGGATGCCATAGGCCCGGTAGAAGAACAGGCTCGATTGCACGACCACCGGCGTGCCTTCAATCTCCCGGTTCAACCATGCGATCGCCGGCCCGTCACCGGAGAGATCCACCTCCACCTGCGTCACGCCCGGCTCACATCCGCCATACGCCAGGCAATCGTAGGTAAAGCGCGCCTGGTCAAGAAAGGCCAGACCATCGAGCGTCGGCCCGGTTCGCACCGGCATGCGCGTATCGAGGCGACTCGGCACGCCGGCAAGCGGGTAGATTGCGGCAAGGGTCGCCAGCACCCCCAGACCGGCCAGCGTGACCGCCGCGCCTGCCCACCCCCACACCCGCCGCACGCCCCGTAGCAGCAGCGGCAGGCTGGCTGCCGCGGCGATCGCCAGCAACACCCAGACCTGCAACCCGAACTTGAAGACCGTGTTCATCCGGTACCAGTCGCCCCCGTCCAGGTGGTCGCGGATGTAGACCAGCTCAATCCCCAGCGAGACTGCCAGGGCCACCCAGAGCAGGAGCAACCCGTACCAGACGGGGGTGCTGATGGCCCGCCGTAGCAGCACCGTCGCTCCCAGCATCAGCAGCGCGACCAGAGCCAGCCGCAGCCCCACCGTGGGCAACACGGCCCCCAACAGCAGCAAGCCGGCGACCACCCCTACCGGCAACCAGGCCCCCGCGCCGGGCGCCAGGGCCACGGTCGCTCCCAGGGCGACCGGGGAACGCCCGCGAGCGCTCCGGGACGGGGCGAAGACGCGCCGGGCCGCGCCGAGCAGGGCGGGCAGCAGCACCGCCACGAACAGGCCGTAGATCACCAGGTAGTCCCGCGGCGTCGTCCCATCGGCCAGCGGCACCAGACCGATACCGTCCACCGGCGCCCAGTAGTGGTCGAAGAACGGCGCGAAGAGCGCCAGACCGCCGATGACCACTGCCACCGCCGCCACCCCCGCCCGGACCAGACGGCGCCATGGCACGCCCGCGGCCCGCGGGCCGGGCGCGCGCCAGGCTGCTCCCAGCAGCGCCAGACCCGCCACCAGGGCGCAGGTCGGCACGTCCCACGAGTTGGTCACCGCCAGGGTTCCCAGCGTCAACCCCAACATGAGCAGGGGCGCGTAGCCCTGCGGCAGCGCCCGGGCTTCCGTTTCGGGTGCCGGCGCCCTTCCCTCCGCCAGCCGGCACCCCAGCGCCAGCGCCAGCAGCGTGATCGGCAGGGCGATGGTATGCGGGTGCAGGTCGGCGTAGAGGAAGGCGAAGGCGGGGAACTCGTTGATGGTATAGGGGATCACCCGGCTCGGCCCGACGAACCAGTCGCCGAGCCTGGCCCCGAAGCCGGCCAGCCCGCCCTGCCGCAGCGCCTCGGCGACGGCGGGAAAGCCTCGCGACCAGCCCACGGCGAAGAAGCCGGCCAGGTTCCCCGCCACGCCCACCAGCGCCGCCGCGAGCGCGCCGTAGCGCGCCCGTCCGGTCAACTGGCTGACCAGAGCGAAGGCCGTCGCCAGGGTGAGACCGGCGATCGTCGCCAGGGCCAGGTTGAAGCCCATCGCCGCGGGGAGGCCCGCCATCCGCACCGGCAGGGCGACGAGAAAATAGCCGTAGTAGTAGTAGTTGATGTAGCCGCCGCTGAAGAACGGGTCGTAGGGCGGCAGCGCCGGGCTGCGGAGAACGGCGTTGAGGAAGCCAAGCTCCATGGGCTTCTCCCCGCCCCAGATCGGGTGCCATAGGTCGGGGTTCAGGGCGCGAATCAGGGCCAGGCCGGTGAAGCCGACCAGGAACACGCCCTCGCTCCACAGCACAGCCACCCGCCGCGCCCACAGCGCCCGTCCCACGTCGGTCAACCCGTGCCCGACGCGCGCCAGGGCGCCCTCCTTCGCTCCTCGTCCCATCCACCAGAGCAGCGCCAGGTTCAGCAGCAGTATCAGGGCCAGGCCCAGGGGCAACCCCGCGCCATTATGGCGCCAGAGGCCCAGACTGGCCGGCAACCAGACCGCGTAGCCCGCCAGCAGCCACCCGGCCAGCTTCGCCCAGGTCCACCCGGCATCGCGCCAGCCGCCGAAGACGGCATAGGCAGCCGGCAATCCCAGCAGGGCCAGGGCGTACAGCGCAGCGAGCCAGGCCAGGGTCGCCAGCCAGGAGTTCTCTGCCGCCAGGCGGTTCCAGGCCGCCGGAGCCACGGCAGGCAACTCGTTGACCGGCGTCCTGAGCATCAGCAGCGGGGGCGTATCACCAGCGGGCGGGGTCACGTCAAGGTCGCTGGTGAGCATCCGCGGGGTCGCCGGCACGGCGACCCGGTAGATGGTCGTGCGCCCCTGGGTGAAGACCCGCTCCAGATCACCCCGCGCGGCCAACTGCTCGAACTTGGCCAGGCCAGCCGGGTCGTAACTGGCCCGTTCCACACCGCCGACGTAGACGTACTCTACGCCGTAGCGCCGCAGCAGGGCCAGCGCCTCGTCGGGGTCGGCGCCAGCGTAGATCCGTTGCACGGCCTGCTGGCGCGCGGCGATCACCGGTCCCGCGCCCACGGCGTTGCGCTGCTGCACCTGGTGCCACTCCCAGCCCAGGAGGGTGGGCAGGCCCGTGTGCGCCGCGACGCGCCCGGCCCACTGGTAGGAGGGCTGGTGCGCTTCGAGGATCACTGGCGTGCCGGAGACATTGCGCCGCAACCAGGCGATCGCCGCAGCATCTTCATCTACCGAAAAGGCCTCTCCGTAACGTTCCGCGGACACCGCGGCCATGAATGCCGCCCCATCGAGCGTGCGCGGCGCGTCGGGCGCCCAGCGGTCGGCGGCGCGCGCCGGGGTCGCGGTGAGGGGGTAGACCAGCGCTGCGACGGCCAGCAGCACCATTCCGCCGCGCGTGATCAGGCGCGGTACGACGCCCGGCGCCGCCCACAGGCGTGGGAGCAGCGCCGCAGTCCCCAGGGCGAAGAGCATCCAGGCGTGCAGCCCGAACTTGAACACCGTGTTCATGCGCCCGATGTCGCCCCTGACCGTCACCACCTCCACCAGCGCCAGCAGGCCCAGACCCCCGGCCAGCCAGAGGCCCGGAACCAGCAACGCCAGCGGGGCGCGTCGCAGGCGCCACAGCAGCCAGAGCGCTGCGCCGAGCAGCGGGATCAGCAGCGCCAGGGCCGGCCAGTGTAGCGCCAGACCGATCACCGCGATGCCCACAGCGATGGCCGCCGCGCCCGCCGCGACCTTTGGCCTGGCGAGGCGCTGGAGCAGGAGCGCCCCCGCGGTGGCCGCGGCGAAGAGCCAGTGACCGTACAGCAGGAACGCCTCGCGCAGCGTCGTCCGCGACGCGCCGAGGACCTGACCGAGCAGTGTAGGAGCCATGCTCTCGCGCCAGAGTTCCACTCCTGAGGACTCGGTGGCGAAGTTGGCGACAAAGGGGGCGAAGAACAGATTACCGCTGATTGCCATCAGCAGCGGCGGCCCGGCGATCCACAGCAGTGATCGGGCCACCCCCTGCCCGCGGCTGGCCCGCCAGCCCGCCACGGCCAGCAGCAGGGCGGCCAGGCCGACGAAGGTGGGGTAATCCCACGTATTGGTCGCACGGATGGCTCCCGCCAGGAGGCCCATCGCCAGAGCGCAGGCCACGGCGCGACCCGCCTGGCGCGGCACGTCGCGCGCATAGGCCACGGCCAGCCCCAGCAGGGCCAGGCTGAGCGGCATGACCAGCATATGGGCGTGCAGATCGCCAAAAAGGAAGGTGAAGAAGGGAAACTCGTTCACCGTTCCCGGCACGATCCGCGTCGCGTCCCAGTAGGCCCACTCGGGACGGCCCTTCGCCGCCTGCTCGGCAGCATAACCGTTGAGGAACCAGACGGCCTGGGCCAGGTTGCCCAGGATCAGCCCCAGCGCCGGCGCCAGTCCCGCGGCTGCAAGCGCCCGCTGCTCCCCGGCTGCATCGCCCCGCCCGCCGAGGAGGTTGTAGACCGCGCCCCAGGACCCCAGCGCGGTGAGGCCGAGCACGGTGGCGACGGCCAGGTTGTAGGCCACCCCCGGCGCCGCGCCGCTGAGATGGGTCAACGCGCCGACAAGCACGAAGCCGAAGTAGTAGTAGTTGATGAACCCGCCTGCGTGCCAGGGATCGTAGGGCGGGAAGGCGGCGCTGCGCAGCACGGCGTTGAAATAGGCGAAGTCCATGGGCTTCTCGCCACCGCGGGCCGGGTGCCACAGATCCGGGTTGAGCAGGCGCAATAGTATGCCCAGCAGGAAGAAGGCTAGAAACACTGCCTCGGCGCCCAGCAGGGCCGCGCGGCGCGCCCGCCCGAAGGCCCGCAACTCGGCCCGTTGGCGCCAGGCCGCCGCCGCGCCCACCAGCACCAGCGGGGCGGCGCACAGCCAGAGCGTCGCCGGAGCGAAGGGCAGCGGGAACGGCCCCCGGCCCACCGCGCCAGCGTTGCCGCGCCCGGGAATGCCTGGTCCGTTGCCCAGACTGCCGGCAAGCCAGGCCAGGTAGGCCACGAGCAGCAGGCCGAGGATCTTCGCCAGGCTGAAGCCCCGGTCGGGCAGGCGCGGCAGGAGGGGGAACAGCAGGGCGAAGGTCGCCAGAGCCAGCGCCTCCAGCGCCAGCAGCCAGGTCAACGGCGCGAGCGGCTGCGGCAGGTCGTCGAGCACCCAGGCCCCGCCGGCGGCATAGCGGCGCCACTGGCCGTCGGTCAGGCGCAGCGCTGCCGGGTTGCGGTCGGCGATCAGCACCGGGGATTTGTACACCTCCTCCCACAGCACGTCGCCGGTGATCAGCGCCTCGGCCCGCTCGCGGGAGTAGGCCGCGGTCTTCTCGAAGATCAGCACCCGGGGATGGTCGTAGACGTGGAAAGCCTCTTCGGCCACTTGGTCGGGGATCTCAATCCCCAGAATGTGCGGGTACGAGGTGATCTCCGCCGCCAGCCGGAAGCCCAGTTCACCGCTGAACAGGGCGTGGTAGTAGCGCATCAGCGCCGGGTAGCGCATGCGCAGCCGCGAGGCGCTGTCGTAGATGCGGTTGCTGGTGAGGGTGATGTAATCGGCGCGGTCGAGCTGGTCGAGCAGCCCTTCTTCGTAGCCGCCGCTCAGCCCCATGCCGCCGACGTACTTGCGCGGCTCATCCTCCGCATACGGCGCCGACTGGAGGCCCTGGAAGGTCAGGCCCCAGGCGGCATCGGCGGCCTGTAAGGGCAGCGGGTCATCCCAGACTTCTGACATGACGAACGCGCCGGGCGGCGCGTTATCGGCCAGCCAGCGGGCGGCCATCACCCGCGAGTGGGGCTGGACGTAGATCCGTGAGAAGGCGTAGGCCCAGGCCAGCGTCGCCAGCGCCACCAGCGGCAGCGCCCACCGCCCGCCGCGGATCGCCAGCGCCCGCCAGCCCGGCGGCGCCGGCTGACGCGCCAGGTCGGCCAGGCGCACGAGCCCCCAGGCCCCGAACACGGTCAGCGCGCCGTAGATCGGCAGCAGGTAGCGCAGGGTGATCGCGAACTGCCCCCCCTGCCAGCCGAAGTAGAAGCCGATCCATGCCAGCAGCACCCAGGCCGGGCTGAGCTGCGGAGGGGCCGGCTGCGGCCACAGCGCCTGGCGCATCCCTCGGAGGGCAAAGGCCGCCGCGCCCCCCCAGGCTGCCAGCCCCAGCGCCGGACCCATACCCCAGAGCACCATATTCACCCAGGGAAACAGGTAGGGAGTGCGCCCGACCCACTGCTGCGAAGGCGGATAATCCAGTTCCCCGCTTACTAGCGCCCGCACCGCGCTGATATTGCTGACAAAGCGCGGCTCGGGCCGGATGTCGAGAAAACCGGCCCCCTGGAGCCAGCCCGCCGCCTGCGGCCGGCCCTCGACGACAAGCGCTGGCGACGTGGGCGTCGAGCCGGTGAACGCATCGGGCGCGAGGGTGCGGAAACTGAGCAATGTCAGCGTGCCGGCCAGGATCAGCAGCGGCAACTCGCGACTCACAAATCGTTCCCAGGCCAATGTGGCGACCGGCGCGCCTTCCTCGCGGCTGGCGCCCTGCGCATGGCGCCATGCCGACACTGCTGCCGCGGCAATCGCCGCCAACCCCAGCGTCGCCAGCGTGATCCGGTTCGCCATTGCTGCGCCAATGGCGAGACCGAGCGCCACATAACTCAACCAGCCGCCGCCCTGGGCCGCCCGCACGGCCCAGTACAGGCTGAGCAGACAGAAGAAGGTAGAAAAGATGGGATCAACGAAGAAATGGGACTGCTGGATATGCATCACGGTCAGCGCCGTGAGCAGCGCGGCCAGCAACCCGATGCGCCGGCCAAACAGCCGCCGCCCAATCAGATACACCAGGACAATCGAGCCAAGATCGAACAGCACCGCCAGCCCGCGCCCGACCTTCTGGATCTGGCCGTATGCGGTCAGATCGCGACCCTCGGGGTTGAGCAGCGGTATCAGCAGGCTGGCGCGGGGAAAGGCGCGCTCAGGATTCGCCACCGGCGGACCATAGTCAGTGCGTTGCTCGCCCGGATACATCGGGTCGGCGCCCACCCGCGGCGGCCCGTTGATCCGCGGCGTCTGCGCCGGCAGCGCCTCCGCAGGCGTGAGCATTACCGCCGCTACTCTGGTGACGATGATCGGAAAAGGCCCGTAGACGTATAGCGGAGAGCTGTCGTAGTTGCGCGGATTGAGCGGAGAACGCGACGAGTCGTACAACTCGCCCAGGCTGCCGGGAAGCCGCACCGTCGAGGCGACAACGGAAAAAAAGCGCTCGTCGGGGTGCTGGCCGGTGTCGCTGTCCCAATCGGTCAGGCTGAGGGTGCGGAAATACGCCCCGAGCAAGAGGATGATCGCCAGCAGCATGCGCGACGCCCAGACCGAACGCAACGATGCTGGCAAGATGCTACGGCGCGAAGCTACGCGAGGCTGTTCGATATTCACACTGGCCGCCTGTGATGCGGCGCGCCGTCACGCGCCACCCGACACAAAATGAGGGCCCGCGCCCCCGCTGCATTATACAGAATCGCTCCGCGAAGGGGCAAGGCGAGCACCATGTTTAGACTCGCCGCAGAGTTCGCAGAGGAGACCAGAGGCTGGCTTTTTACAACCTTTCTGCGCCCTTTGCGATGAATACGTATGCGGTAAACGCGAATGCTCTCAAGGCGGGGTCGCCTTGACACTCGAAAAAAATGCGTGTTATACTCCCTATGCTTTTAATAGCGCAGACTGATAAAACCATGGTCATGACAGAACGCAGAGAGCAGGGAGCGACCCGCCAGAACATCCTGAACCTCCTCCGCCGCCATGGCGAAATGACGGCGCAGGAAATCAGTGATGCGCTTGGCATTGGCGCGGTAGGGGTGCGCCAGCACCTGGCCCTGCTCGAGCGTGACGGTCAGGTTCAGGTGGTCGGAGTACGGCGCAACATCGGGCGCCCTTCCCATCTCTACGCCCTTACCGCCGAGGCCGAGGCCTGTTTTCCCAAAGGCTACGACCGCCTGGCCCTTGACCTGGTAACCTGCCTGGATGACATTGGCGGTTCCGCGGCGATTGAGCAGGTCCTTTCTCGCCGCCGCGAGGCGCTGGCACAGGAATTCCGGCCCCATCTGGACGGCAAGGACCGCGCTGCCCGGGTGGCGGCCCTGGCCGAACTCCTGGCCGAGCAGGGATACATGTGCGAGTGGGAACAGCACGAGGATGGCTCGTTTACCCTCACCGAGTATAACTGTCCGGTTGACTGCGTCGCGCGTCGCCACCCGCAGTTCTGCGCCCAGGAATTACGGCTCTACGAAGACTTGCTTGGAACGCCGATCGCCCGCGACGGCACTATCGCCACTGGCGCGCGCTGCTGCCGGTACCACGTTCCCGCCTGACATCTGGTTCGTTTAGAACCGGCCTCGCCGCCGAGACCCGCAGGAAAAGGAGGGAGGGGCGCTGGCGTAGAGACGGCCCGGCGGTCAGTCTCTGCGCTGGCCTCCCGTTTCATGTCACGCGCTGTAGCGAAAGAGGAGGTCTCCGATGCCGTTCGAACTCCCGCCGCTTCCGTATGCGTACAACGCCCTCGAGCCTCATATTGACGAGGCGACCATGCATTACCACCACGACAACCACCATCAGACCTACGTTAACAATCTGAATAACGCTATCGCCAAACATCTGGAACTGAAGGATAAGAGCCTGGAGGAACTGCTCCGCAACCTCGACGCCGTTCCCGAGGACATCCGTATGGCCGTGCGCAACAACGGCGGCGGTCACTGGAACCATACCTTCTTCTGGGAAATCATGACTCCCGGCGGCGGCGGTGAACCGACCGGCTCTCTGGCTGCCGCCATTATCAGCGATTTTGGCAGCTTTTCCGCTTTCCAGGAGCAGTTCAAGGCAGCCGCCCTGGGCCGCTTCGGTTCCGGCTGGGCCTGGCTCATCGCCGATAAGAACGGCGCGCTGAGCATCATGAGCACGCCCAACCAGGATAACCCCCTCATGGAGGGCAAAACCGCCATCCTCGGCGTGGACGTCTGGGAACACGCCTACTACCTGAAGTACCAGTACCGCCGCGCCGCCTATATTGACGCCTGGTGGAACACCGTCAACTGGAACAAGGTGGCCGAACTCTACGCCGCCGCCAAAGCGTAACCGCGACGGCCTTCACGGAAGGATCTGGGAGGGCATAGCCCTCCCAGAGATTTTCACCTCCCTCTATCCCAACCGGATCCGTGGATTCAAAAAGGCATAGATCACATCCGCGGCCAGGTTCGCAAGCGCGAAGATCAGCACCGTGATCATGCTCACAGCCTGCAACAAGGGCAGATCGCGCCGATCAATGGCAAAAGTTAGCAGGCGACCCAGGCCGGGGTAGTTGAAGACATTCTCGACCACGATCAGGCCGCTGATCAGCCATCCCAGGCTGATCGCCACCACCGTGACGGTCGGCAACAGGGCATTGCGTAAGACGTGGCGCACGATCACCACCCGTTGCGGCAGGCCCTTCAACGCCGCCGTGCGCACGTAATCCTGCCGCAGCTCCTCGATCACTCCGGCCCGCGTCAGACGAATGATGTAGGCCAGCAGCACCAGCGTCGCCGTGAGCGCTGGCAGGATCAACTGCGGCAGTGCGGCCAGAAAGCCGCTGCCCGGAGCAATCGAAGAGTTCGCCGGCAACCAGCGCAGGCGGAAGGCGAACAGGTCAATCAGCACCAGCCCGGTGACAAACTCGGGCAACCCGACCACCGCCAGCGCGCCGATGCTGATCGCCTGGTCCGCCAGGCGATCCTCGCGCAACCCGGCGATCACCCCCAGAGCCACCGCCAGCGGCACAGCGATCACCAGCGTGAAACCGGCCAGCATCAGCGAGTTGCCCAGCCGTTCCAGCACCACCTCGCGGATCGGCAGGCGCGTGCTGTAGGAACGTCCCCAGTCGCCGCGCACAAAGTCGCCCAGCCAGTCAAGGTACTGCACCACCGCCGGCCGATTGAGCCCCAGTTCCTCGCGCAGCGCCTCCAGGGCCTGCTCGCTCGCCTCGCGCCCCAGGATCACCCGGGCCACGTCACCCGGAAGCAGCCGGGTGATCACGAAGATCAGCGCCGAGGTGAACAGCAACGTTAGCGCCAGAAAGCCCAGACGACGCAAGATATAGCGTGTCATTGACGAGCCGCCCCCTCCCCGATCTTGCCCCGCCGGGGTAGAGAACCAGGCCCTTCCCCCCCGGGGGAGGCTGGGAGGGAGGCAAACGCGGCGAATGGCAAGGTTCCTGCGAACTGTGCGTCACCGTACAACCTGGCCATCAGCGAGGCCCCGATATGAAAATAGGCCCTGGCACGGGCGTTCGAAAGCGCTATAGCCACGTATGCATCGCGACGTTGTGCGCCCTGCCCATGTGCATCGTACACCAATTCCTGTTGAAGAGAGCGCTGGCGCATCATCGCCACACCTCACCGCAATGCCACCCACGGCAATCCAAAATCTAGAATCCAAAACCGCGATGCCGCCCACGATAATCCAAAATCCAAAATCCCAAATCTAAAATCCAAAATAACCCTCCTCTTCCCTCGATCTCTGCAACCTGCCGAGCTCCTCGAGGGGGATATGGCACCTGATGCGATGGCCGTCGCCGGCATCGCGCCAGGGCGGTTCTTCCTGGGCGCAGATCGGCCCGAGCAAGCGATGGCAACGAGTGTGGAAGCGACATCCTGAGGGCATAGCCGTAGGCGCAGGGATGTCGCCCTCCAGGGCGATCGGCGCGCGCGGCGGGTCGGGTGGCAGGGCAGGCAGCGCCGAGAGCAGAACCTCGGTGTAGGGGTGCATCGGCGGCCGGAGCACGGCTTCCACCGGCCCCTCTTCCAGCACCTGCCCCAGATAGACCACCGCCACGTCGTCGGCCAGGTAGCTCACCACCCCCAGGTCATGGGTGATGAAGAGGTAAGTCGTGCCGTTGCGACGCCGCAACTCGCTCAGCAGGTTGAGCACCGCCGCCTGCACCGAGACGTCAAGCGCCGAAACTGATTCATCGAGCAACACCAGGTCAGGCTCGGCGGCAAAGGCGCGGGCAATCGCCACGCGCTGCCGTTCGCCGCCGCTCAACTGCGCCGGGTACCGCGCGGCGTAACCGGGGTCGAGCTTCACCGCGTCGAGCAGCCGGGCCACGCGCCGATCGGCCTCGGCCCGCGTGAGGCCCCCCAGCCGCATCAACGGGCGCCGTAGCGTCTCACCGACCGTCAGATAGGGATTCAACGCCTCCTGCGGGTTCTGAAAGACCATCTGGATGCGCCGCAACACCGCCGGGGCGCGCTGCTCCAGACCAGGCGCCAGGGGCACGTCCACCAGGCTGATCTCGCCACCGGTGCGCTCCTCCAACCCCACCACGCAGCGGGCCAGGGTCGTCTTGCCACTTCCGCTCTCGCCGACTACCCCAAGGGTGCGCCCGCGGCCTAACTGTAGATCAACCCCGTCCACCGCCCGCACCGCCCGCGGCGGGCGACGCGCCAGCCGGTCGGCCAGGCTGCGCCGCAGCCGAAACTGTTTCTCGACCCCCCGGAGGGAGAGAACCGGCTCAGCAGCGGCGCGAGATGTTTCGGATAGGGGCATGGCGTCAGCTTCCTCGGCGCCGGCCAGCGCCCCGCGCTCCACCTCATGCCAGCGGAAGCAACGCACCTGACGATCTGGCGCGGGCGCTTCCAGGGGCGGGCGCTCGGCGCGGCAGCGATCCAGCGCCAGCGGGCAGCGGGGGTGAAACACACACCCGCGGGGCAGATTATCGAGGCGCGGGATGGCGCCGGGGATGGGGCGCAGCGGGCGCAGCGTATGGCGCATACCTGGACGGGGCAGGCTGCCGATCAGCCCGGCGGTGTAGGGATGCAGCGGCGCGGCGAACAGCGCCGCCGTGGGCGCCACCTCGACCAGTTCGCCTGCATAGAGTACGGCCACCCGGTTGCACATGCGCGCCACAATGCCCAGGTTATGCGAAATGAATAACGTCGCCCGTTCCCTCGACCTGTTCGTGAGGTCGGCCAGCAAAGCGAGAATAGCAGCCTCGGTGGTCACGTCCAGGCTGGTAGTCGGCTCATCAAGAATGAGCAGGGCCGGATCGCCGTGCAGCGCCATAGCGATCAGCGCGCGCTGCTGCATGCCGCCGCTCAGCTCGTGGGGGTAGCCCCGCGCCACCCGCTCCGGATCGGCCAGACGCACGAGGCGCAGCAGGTCCAGAGCCTGCCGGCGCGCCTCGGCGGGCGTGATCGGCCTCGGCGCGCTCTGGAGGATGGCCTCGGCCACCTGATCTCCGACGCGCAGCGAAGGATTGAGCGCCGCCAGAGGGTTCTGCGGCACCAGGCGCACATCGCGCGCCCAGACGGCCCGCAGCGCGTCCGGCGACAGCGCGCCCAGATCAATGCCCCGAAGACGCACCGTGCCCCCGCGGATCGCCCCGCCGGCGCCGAGAAAGCGCAGCGCCGCCAGCGCCAGGGTGCTCTTGCCGCTGCCGCTCTCCCCGACTACCCCCAGGCGCTCTCCGGGGGCCACTCGCAGGGTCACGTCGCGCACCGCGTCGCGCCATCCCTCCGCGCCGCGGTACCCGACGGTCAGATTGTCAATCTCCAGGATGGACACGCCTGGCACCGTTTCCAAAGGGTCGGCCCTGCTCACCCTCCGCCGGGCTGCAACGCCCGCCGCAACCCATCGGCGAGCAGGTTGACCCCGATGACCAGCAGGGCAATGGCCCCGGCGGGAAAGTACAGCGACCAGGGGGCCAGGGCCGCATCGTTGCGCGCCTCCAGCACCATCAGGCCCCAATCGGGGGCCGGCGGCTGCACACCTACTCCCAGGAACCCTAGCGAAGCCACCAGGAAGATCGCGTAGGAGAAGCGCAGCGCCGCCTCCACCGTCAGGGCCGGCAGCACCGAAGGTAGGATCTCGCGCCCCAGGATGTAGCTCAGCGTCTCGCCGCGCATGCGCGCCGCCTCGATGAACCCGCGCGGCTTGACCGCCAGCACTACGCTCCGCACTACCCGCGCCACAATCGGCGTATACACCAGCACAATCACCAGCAGCACACTCTGCCGCGAGGGGCCGACCGTGCCCAGCAGCACCAGCGCCAGCAGCAGGGCAGGGATGGCCAGCAACCCGTCGAAGGAGCGGAAGGTGACCTCCTCGACCCAGCCGCCGCGATAGGCGGCAACCAGCCCCACCACCGTTCCCAGCGCCACCGCTGCCAGCGTGCCGGCGCCCGCCAGAGCGAAGATGTCGCGCGTGCCCAGCACCACCCGGCTGAAGACATCGCGGCCCAGCCGGTCGGTGCCGAAGAAGTGCTCGCGCGACGGGGGCAACCAGCGCGCGCCGGGAAGCTGGTCGGTGGCGCGGTACGGAGCAATCAGCGGGCCAAACAGGGCCAGCGCCACGAAGAGCAAGACAATCGTCGCCCCGAGCGCCGACGTCGGGCGCCCCCAGATCGCCCGCAGCGCCCCGCGCCACGCGCCAGGCGCGCCGCTGATCGCCGCTCTGTCGCCAATGCCGCGTTCAACCGTGTCAAGGGCCATGGTTCTCTGTGGAGGTGTGGAGGTGTGGAACTGTAGAGGTGTAATCTCACCTCCACACCTCCACGCCTTCACACCTCCACACCTCCACACCTCCACACCCTCCCCTACCCCGCGGCGCGGATCGCCGCCAGATCGGTGCGGCCGGGGAACGGCCGCAGCTCGAAACCCTCGAAGCCGTTGCGAATGGCGCCCAGGGCCGCGAAGAAATAGGGAACGATGATCGGGCCGCGCTCGATCAGAATGCGCTGGATCTCCCGGTAGGCCGCGACCCGCTCCGCCTCGTCGAGGGTCGAGCCGGCTTTAGCTGCCAGCGCGTCGAACTCGGCATCGGAGAAGCGGCTCTCGTTCCACTTCGCTCCGGTCACCAGCATCACATCCAGATAGAACTGCGGCACGGGCCGCGAGCCCCAGCCGGTGATGCCCAGATCGACCTCCAGCCAGCCATTCTCGCCGTAATACACACTCTCCGGCTCGACGATCACGTTCACGTCAATTCCCGCCTCGGCCCACTGCTCCTTCAGCACCACGGCCAGGTCGGGCCGGTCGCCCGAGTCGGGCACGTGCAGGTCGAGCTTCAGCCCGTTAGCATAGCCGGCCTGAGCGAGCAGGTCACGGGCGCGGGCAGGATCGCGGGGCGGGATGGGCGTCTCCTCGCTATAGTACGCCGCGAAGAGCGGGCCAATGGGGCTATCGCGACCCACGGCGCCCAGACCGAGCGTCACCGTCTCGAAGATCGCCTGGCGGTCGGTGGCCAGCTTCAGCGCCTGGATCACCTCGAGCTTATTGCCCGGCTCGCGGTCGGAGCGCAGGCGCACCAGGTCGAAGCCATTGGTCGGCACCTGCACCGCCGTCAGGCCCGGCTCGCGCCGCAACGTCTCGAAGAGCGGCGTCGGCATACGCATGGCAATGTCCACCTGCCCGCCGCGCAGCGCGTCAACCGCGGCAGCCTGGTCGGCGAAGAAGATCAACTCCAGATTGGCCACGCCGGGTTTGCCGGAAACGAAGTAGTTCTCGTTGGCCGCCAGGGTCATGCGATTCTCTGGCCGGTACTCCACCATCTTGAAGGGGCCGGTGCCGTTGAAGGAGGTCGCCGCGTCGGCGGTTTCGGCTTTGAGCACCAGGGCGCGGTTATCACTGAGGTCGTAGAGGAAGAAAGGGTTGGGATCCGACAGGGTAAACACCACCGTGCCATCGCCGTCGGCCTCCACCGCGGCGACGCCGGCATAGAGATCGGCGGTGGGCAACTGCAACGACGGATCACGCAGGCGGTTGAAGGTCCAGACCACATCAGCAGCGGTAAGCGGGCTGCCATCGTGAAACGCCGCCCCCTCGACCAGGCGCAGGGTGTAGGTCAGGCCATCGTCGCTCACCTGCCATTCGCGGGCCAGGCGCGGAACAATCTCGTTGCGGGCGTTGATGTCCACCAGATAGTCATAGATCGAGTGGAGGATGAGGATCTCGGCATCGGAGGAAGCCAGGGCCGGATCGAGTTGGACGGGGATCTCGGTGGCGACACGCAGGGTAGCGGCGGCGCCGCCGGGCGCGGAAGTGGCGGGCGCGGCAGTTGCTGGCGCACCTCCCGGCGGCGCGGTCGCTGGCGGCGGGGTGGCGGCGGCGCCACAGGCGGCCAGGGCGGCCGCCCCGGCGGAGAGGCCCAGGGCGCTCATCAGCCGCATAAACTCGCGCCGGCTGAGCCGGCCGGCAAACACGTCACGGCGCGCCGCCTCAATGATACGGTCATCAGCATCGTGCACGGACATAGAGGTCTCCTCCGGAGGCTTGCAAGGAGCGACTCGCCGAAGATCAGGCGGAGAGGGAAGGGAACAACGAGGGAGAGTCGACTCAGGAGCGTGCAAACGGCGCTATGCGCGCCGAGAGAGCACGAGGCGCCCCTACCAGCCCCAGGCGCCGGGTTCGCCCTTGAACGGCCCAACGATATCTGAGGTGATCCAGCCCCCGTAGAAGCCGCCTGGCTGCGGCGTCACCAGTTCATCATCCACGTAGCAGGCATCCATCAGAGCCGGGTAAAACGCCACCGCGTCGCGAATGGCCTCGTAGCCGGGAGCAGGGTCGGGATAGCACCAGGCGGCGTTTTCAGCGCGGCGCCCGCCAGCGGTCAGCGTATAGTAGCGCGCCTGACCTTTGAACTCACAGAACGTTCGCCGCCCGGTCGGCGTCAGATACTCCATCTGAATATCGGCGGGCGGAATATAGTAGACAGGCGGATGGCTCGTTTCAAGCACCCGCAAACCACGGCGCGAATCGGCAATCAGCACTCCGCTGAAGACCACCCGCAGGCGGCGCGTGGTCGGCTCAACCCGCGGAGGGCGAGGATAGTCCCAGACCGACTCCTGACCGGGACCGGGTGGAATACGACGGGTCATTGGCAATTCACTTCCTGCTGGTAAAGAGGCAAAGGGTAAAGCGCTGGTGAACCAGGTCTAACGGAAATCCTTTCACATCAAGTCACTATACCACAGGACAGGACGCATGCCGCCTCCAGTTACGCGAAAATGCCGAATTCAATCAGTTCATATCTTCCGTGTACCTGCGCAACTCCGGGCAGGCGCAGACGGTATGAATGATGAACAGGGCGGGCGCAGAGTCTCCCGGGCTGGCCCCGGCCCCTGGATTGTTCGCTGGTTTTTGCGGCGTCGCCGCTCCAATCCCCTCGCTGGAGGCGGAATTGCCTCAGCCCTGTAAATGATGGCAGCCCTTGCAAGATGCGCACGTCTGTGCTACAATAGCACAGACGTGCCACATCGGTTGCGCTGAGAGGGCGCCATCCCCTATAATACGAGTAGTTTGAGGAGCACACCCGTGAGTACGAACAACGGAGGAGCGCCCGCGATGGCCATCTCGCCGGAGAAGGAGAAGGCCCTGGCCGCGGCAATCAGCCAGATCGACCGCAAGTTCGGCAAAGGCTCGATCATGAAAATGGGCGAGGCTGGCTCCCGACTGGCGATCGAGGTCATTCCTACCGGGTCCATCGCCCTCGATATCGCTCTTGGCGTCGGCGGGCTGCCGCGGGGCCGGGTGATCGAGATCTTCGGCCCGGAGAGCAGCGGCAAAACCACGCTGGCCCAGCACGTGATCGCCGAAGCTCAGAAGATGGGCGGGATTGGCGCCTTCATTGACGCCGAGCACGCCTTCGATCCGATCTATGCCGAACGCTGCGGGGTGCAGATCGCCGATCTGCTCGTCTCGCAGCCCGACACCGGCGAGCAGGCGCTGGAGATCTGCGAGACGCTGGTGCGTTCCAACGCGGTTGATGTGATTGTGATCGACTCGGTGGCGGCGCTGGTGCCGCGCGCCGAGATCGAAGGCGATATGGGCGACTCGCTGCCAGGGTTGCAGGCGCGCCTGATGAGCCAGGCCCTGCGTAAACTCTCCGGGGCGATCAATAAGAGTCGGACGTGCGTGATCTTTCTCAACCAGTTGCGCATGAAGATCGGGGTCATGTTCGGCTCCCCTGAAACAACCACGGGCGGCCAGGCGCTCAAGTTCTACGCCTCGGTGCGTCTCGACATTCGCCGCATCGAGACGCTCAAATCGGGCCAGGAGGCCATCGGCGCCCGCGCGCGGGTCAAGGTGATCAAAAACAAGGTGGCGCCCCCCTTCCGCCAGGCTGAGTTCGACATCCTCGCCAACGAGGGCATCTCCCGCGAGGGCAATATCCTCGATATGGCAGTGGAACTGGGCATCATCCGCAAGAGCGGGGCCTGGTTCTACCTCGGCGAGGATCGCCTCGGTCAGGGACGTGAGAATGTGCGCGAGTTCCTCAAGGAGAATAAAGAACTCGCCAACGAGATCGAGCAACTGATCAGGGAAAAAACCCAGACTAATCCCGTCGTCCTCCCCCTCAGCGCTCCCGACGACGACCCGACCGGTTTCTTCGACGAGTAGCTTTCCGCCGGCAAGGCAGGGTGAGGGCTAGCCTCCAGATTGTTCCTGCCCTGCCTGCAGGCTATGCGCTACAGAGATAACCCTCGCTCCGCCTCGGGGAAGCCACGTTTCCCCGTTTTTTGCTTTGCACTGCCAATGCCAACGGGAACCATTACAGCCATCACCCCCCAGACCCGCGATAGCCGGCGGGTCAACATCTTTGTTGAAGGGCGGTTCGCCTTCGGCCTCAGCCTGGACGCTCTCGCCCGCGAGGGGTTGTACGTGGGGCAGCGCCTCGACGAGGGCGCCTGGGCGCGCCTGGAGACCCTCGTCGAAACTGAACGCGCCCTGAACGCCGCGCTGCGCCTGCTCGCTGCGCGCCCACGCTCCAGCGCCGAATTGCGCCAGCGTCTGCGCCGCAAGGGCTTCGGCGCCGTTGCAACAGCCCGGGTCCTCGAACGCCTGCGCGCTACCGGCATGCTCGATGACGTCGCCTTCAGCCGCTACCTGATCGAGAACCGCCAGCGCTTCCGCCCCCGTGGCCCCCGCGCCCTGCGCGCCGAACTGCGCCAGAAGGGATTAGATCGCGAGACCATTGAGGCGGCCATGGAAACCTACGGCGGCGACGCCGACGCGGAACACGCTCGCGCCCTCGCCGTCGCCCGCGCCGCCCTTCCGCGCTATGCCGGCGCGCCCGATCGCGCCACCTTCGACCGCCGCCTCGGCGGTTTGCTCCAACGCCGCGGCTTCAGCCTTGACACCATTCGCCCGATCCTTGCTATACTCTGGCGCGAACGAAACGCGCCGCCTCGCGATCCATAACCCGGCGTCCGCCGCCCTGCCGTTCCAATCACCAGTTGTGGACGTCTGGAAGGTGAAGAGTTATGCCTGACGTTCAATTTCTCGGCCATGCCTGCGTGCGTATCCGCGGTCGTGATGGTATCATTGTCTGTGATCCCTACAGCCGCGCGATCGGTCTTGACCTTGGACGGCCAACCGCCCATATTGTGACCGTGAGCCACGATCACCCGGATCACAACAACGTCGCCGGCGTCAGGCCGATGCGCGAGCGCCTGTTTGTGATCAACGGTCCCGGTGAGTACGAAGTGGGCGGCGTGCTGATCACCGGCGTTCGCACCTACCACGATCAGGTGAAAGGCGCCGAACGGGGGCCAAACACGGTCTATACGATCCATCTCGACGAGGTGGTCTTTTGCCACCTCGGCGATCTGGGTCACGAACTGAGCCAGGCGCAGATCGAGGAGATCGGCAGTGTGGATGTCCTGTTCATTCCCGTCGGGGGCGGCGAGACGATTACGCCCGCCGAGGCCTGCAACGTCATTGCCCAGCTCGAGCCGCGCATCGTGGTGCCGATCCACTTCGGCACAGGTCAACTCTCCTTTGAGTACGAGCTGGCGCCCCTCGAACGCTTCATCCACGAGATGGGCCTTAAAGACGTCGCGCCCGAAGAGAAATTGACCGTCACAGCGGCCGGTCTGCCAGCAGAGGGTGAAGAGACTCGCGTCGTCGTGCTTCGCCCGATCAAGGAGTGAACCATCTGTAAAAGCTCCGGCAAGGCGCGTTCATATCTAGTGATATTCGTCCCTGGTCATTCGCGACCTCAGCTTGCCGGAAGCGTCGTTGATGCAGCAGTACAACCCCAGGAACCGGACACGGAACAGTGAGGCGCTTCCAACGTCTGGACACGCCGTTTTCGGCAGGCTGAGCGGCGCAGCCCTATGGAACCCTGGGTCAAACCGAATGCGAACCGTTGTAGTGGGTCGGTGCAACCCTCCAGTTGACCGACCCTCTCAATTTTACGTCATACTTCCTGACCGGTTTCATTCGCGATGACCGACAATTCGGCGCAGGGGCGCTTTGCGGATGACAGTTTTCGATCACTCTGCGCCAGTGTCGAACCGGGGAACTACGGGGATTGTGAAGACAAGGAGCATCTGAAAGGATGGCGAAGTACATCTTTGTTACTGGTGGTGTAGTGTCATCGGTGGGCAAAGGGATCAGCGTCGCCTCGATCGGCAGGCTGCTCAAGAGTCGCGGCCTGCGCGTCTCGGTGCTGAAACTTGATCCCTACCTGAACGTCGATCCAGGGACAATGTCGCCCTATCAACACGGCGAAGTCTTTGTCACTGAAGACGGCGCTGAGACCGACCTCGATCTGGGTCACTATGAGCGCTTTATTGATGAGAATCTGACGCGGTTGAGCAATGTTACGACCGGCCAGATTTATTCGGCGGTCATCGCCAAGGAACGCCGCGGCGACTATCTGGGCGGCACCATCCAGGTGATTCCGCACATCACCGAAGAGATCAAGGCGCGGATCGTGGCCGTGGGCCGGCAGAGCAACGCCGACGTGGTGATCGTAGAGGTTGGCGGCACAGTGGGCGACATCGAAAGCCTGCCGTTTCTGGAGGCCATCCGGCAGATGCGCAAGGACGTGGGCCGTGACAACGTGCTCTACATTCACGTCACCCTGCTGCCCCACATCGGCGCGACCGGCGAACTGAAGACCAAGCCCACCCAGCACTCGGTGATGGCCCTGCGAAACGTGGGCATTACCGCCGATGTGATCATCTGTCGCGCTGATTACGCCATCTCCGACGAAATTCGCGACAAGGTCGCCTTTTTCACCGATGTCGACTCGCGCGCCGTCATCCCCCTTCAGACGGTCGACTCGATCTACGATGTGCCCCTGGTGCTGGAAACAGCCGGCCTGGGGGATTACCTCTGCAAGCAGCTTGGCTTGAACGCGCCGCCGCCCGATCTTAGCGCCTGGCAAGAACTGGTGCGGATGATCCGCCAGCCCAAGCGCGTGCTGCCGATCGCCCTAGTGGGCAAGTACGTGGAACTCAAAGACGCCTACATCAGCGTGGTCGAGGCCCTGCGGCACGCCGGTCTGCACCAGGAGCTCGACATTGACGTCCACTGGGTGTCTGCGGAACAGGTGGAGCGCGAAGGCCCCGACCGGCTGCTGAGCAAGGTGTATGGCATCGTCGTGCCCGGTGGTTTCGGCGACCGTGGCATCGAAGGCAAGATCCTCACTGCCGACTACGCCCGGCGTACCGGCACCCCCTACCTGGGTCTGTGCCTGGGCATGCAATGCGCCACCATCGCCTTCGCTCGCCACGTGCTCGGCACCCAGGATGTGAACAGCACTGAATTCGCTCCCCATTGCGCCCATCCGGTCATTGATCTGATGCCTGACCAGCGTGGTGTGACCAACAAGGGCGGTACAATGCGCCTGGGCACCTATCCCTGCCGGCTCGTGCCAGGCACGCGCGCCTATGCCGCCTATGGCAAGGAGCTGATCCACGAGCGCCACCGCCACCGCTTCGAGTTCAACAACCGCTACCGCGAAGTGCTGGAGGAGGCGGGGCTCGTCATCAGCGGCCTCTCGCCGGATCAACACCTGGTTGAGATCATTGAACTCCGCGAGCACCCCTGGTTTGTCGGCAGCCAGTTCCATCCGGAGTTTCTATCACGACCCAACCAGCCCCATCCGCTGTTCCGCGAGTTCATCGCCGCAGCCGCGCGCATCCAGCGGGCCAGCGAACCGCACCAGCTCCGCCTGGTGGACGCCAGTCCGTCCACGGCTGTGACAGCCTGGGCATCCATGGAACTCTCATAAGCGATGGCTGGCGCAACCACCGCGCGGCCCCCTGTACACCATCGTTCAGGGATGTGCAGAGGCATTATCCCTCTGCGATCGTGGGGTTGTGCCTGCGACGGCCAACCTGCGAGCCAGGCAAAGAGGCGCGGAGAGTCCAGACCTCCCCGCGCCTCGCTTACCGATGATGATCCTCCCCGACCGTCTCGCGGGAACCTTTCCATCCCCGCCAGTGAAAAACTTCTCGATTTGGCTTCAGAAAGCTGTGGAAGTCTTGCGTTACCCTGAAAAGTGTTTATAATATGTCGGCAATGGGACGGCTTAGGCGAACGCGATGGGCATAGCCACCCCGACACCCTTGGGTCCAAGGGCGAACCTGCTCGCTACCCCTGGCACGGACCAATCTTGGCAAAGGACCTTCGGCAAGGAGCGGCGAGCGATGAGCTTCGCGGACAAGACCATTACGTGTCGGGACTGTGGGATGGATTTTGTGTTCACGGCAGGCGAGCAGGAGTTTTACGCTTCAAAGGGGTTCGTCAACGAGCCGGTGCGCTGTCCTGCGTGCCGTCAGGCGCGCAAGGCTGCTCTAAACAACGGCGCCCTCCGGGATGAGCGTCCCGCCCGCAGCCCGATATCCGCTGGCGTCGCGCGCGAGCGGGTGAGCTACAAGACGATCTGCGCCAACTGCGGTCAGGAAACTACCGTGCCGTTTGTGCCAAGGGGCACTAAACCGGTGTACTGTAGTTCCTGTTTTGACGCCATGCGCAACAGTAGCGGCGGGGCGCGGTTCTGAGGTGAAGATTGATGAGGGGGGTGTGGTTACAAGACCACACCCCCCTCTCTCCTACGGTCTTACATCACTCCAGATAATCCCGTAGATGCTGGCCCACATCGGGACTGCGCAGCCGTCGCAGGGCTTCGGCCTCAATCTGCCGGGCGCGCTCGCGGGTCATCCCCAGAGCGCGACCAACTTCTTCCAGCGTGCGCCGGCGACCATCAACCAGGCCGTACCGCAGGTCAATGATCCGGCGCTCCCGCTCGTTCAGATGATCCAGCGCATTGGCCAGGTCGCGGCGAAGCAGTTGCGTCGAGGCGAACTCGGTCGGTGAGGGGATCTCCTCATCGGTCAGAAAATCGCCCAGCGTGTGCTCACCTTCATCACCGACCGGCGTCTCCAGAGACACGGGCCGGCGCGCGGCCTCCAGTACGCGCTGGATGCGATCAACCGGCTGCCCCAGGGCAACGGCGATCTCTTCCGCCGTGGGTTGCCGCTCCAGCGACTGCGCCAGTCGCTCGGAGACGCGCTTCACCTGGCCAACCGACTCGCTCATATGCACGGGCAGGCGGATCGTCCGGCCGTGCTCGGCAATCGAGCGCGTCACGGCCTGGCGGATCCACCAGGTGGCGTAAGTGCTGAAGCGATTACCCTTGCGATAATCGAACTTCTCCACCGCGCGCATCAGGCCGATGTTGCCTTCCTGGATCAGATCCAGGAGCGACAACCCGCGCCCGACGTACTTCTTCGCAATGCTGACCACCAGGCGCAGATTGGCCTGGATCAGGTGACGGCGCGCCTCCTGACCGAGCTGCACATCCTGCTCCAGGGCGCGGCGCACCTCCGGCGGCAGATCCGGGTCGTTCAGCCGCTCCTCGGCCAGATTGCCGCGCTCGATCCGCTCGGCCAGTTCCACCTCTTCGCTCGCCGTCAGCAATGAAACGCGACCGATTTCCTGCAAATAATGCTGTACAGGGTCGAGGGCCGGCTCAGTGCCACGGGACTGCTCGGGAAGGTCGTGGCTCAGGTCCTCGAGTTCTTCGATAATACGCTCCGCCTCGGGATCCTGTGCCATAGCCTGTGCATCAGTCAGTTCCCAGATGGATGTTGTCCGCTTGAGCATCAATCCGTGCTCCTCGCCTAGAGTTAAAAAGACAGAATACAACTCCCCCTCATGGGCAGGAGTGGCGTTATCACAGCCCTTCTTTACTTGCACTCAACGGGTCGGGGTTAAGCGCGTGCGGATTTTATTGAGGGTACGTTCCAACAGCCATCATTACGATGGCTGCGATGCCCAGTATAGTTGCGAAATCATAACTTGTCAAGAGTTTTTTTACCGAAATTTTGCGCACGGGCCGGGGAGAATCATCCGCTCGCAGAGACAGGCAGGGCTAGACGGCCAGAGCGCGGGCGATCTGGGCGGCGACGCGGGCATTCTGGCGCAGCAGGGCGACGTTGACGGCGATGCTTTCACCGCGGGTCTCTTCAGCTACCGCGGCCAGCAGAAAGGGGGTCACCGCCGGGCCGCGCACCCCGGCAGCCGCGGCTCGGGCCAGGGCGCGGCCGATAGCGGCCTCCACCGTGGCGGCGGGGAGCGCGACGTCATCGGGCGGCGGCACGCATAGCAGCATCCCGCCCGGAGCGGCCACGGCTGAATGCAAACGTTGGGCAGTCCAGAGGGTGGCGACTTCCTCGGGCCGGTCGGCGCGCATCGGCAGGGGCAGCCCGCTGCTCCGGCTGTAGAACGCGGGAAACTCGGCGACGCCATAGCCCACGACCGGCACGCCCAGGGTCTCCAGATACTCCAGCGTGGCAGGCAGATCGAGAATGGCCTTGGCCCCGGCGCACACCACCAGCACCGGGGTGCGGGCCAGTTCAATGAGATCCGCGGATACGTCCCAGGAGCGGGCGGCGTCGCGATGTACGCCGCCGATGCCGCCGGTGGCGAAAACGGCAATACCCGCGGCGGCGGCCAGGGCCATGGTCGCAGCAACAGTGGTGGCGCCATCAGCGCCCTGGGCGATGCATGCCGCCAGGTCGCGGCGCGAGAGTTTTCGCACCGCCGCTCCGCGTGTGGCGAAGCGCTCCAGATCCGCTTCTTCCAGGCCGACAGTCGGCGTGCCGCCCACCACGCCGATCGTCGCCGGAACCGCGCCCGCCGCGCGCACCTCGGCTTCCAACGCCCGGGCAATCGCCAGATTTTCCGGGTACGGCAGGCCGTGGCTGATCAGGGTGCTTTCCAGCGCTACGACCGCCCGGCCCTCATCAACTGCAGTGGCTACTTCTTCGGAGAGTCGGAGCATAGTGATAACCTTCCGGACAACAAAGGCGGCACAAAGGGCGTTCTTGAGAGGGCTTCGCCCTCCCGGGCAGGCCCGCCCGCGCTCTCCCGTGCAGGACCTCCGTACATCGCACAATCGCCAGCGGTCACATGCGAAACACGCCGAACTTTGTTTCCTGAGGCGGGGCGTTGCCGGCGGCGGCCAGACCGAGGGCCAGGGCCTTGCGCGTATCGGTGGGCACGAGGATGCCATCGTCCCACAGGCGCGCGGTGGAGTAGTAGGGGCTGCCCTCGCGCTCGTACTTCTCAAGAATGGGCGCCTTGAAGGCCTCCTGCTCTTCGGGGGTCATGTCGCGGCCCTGGGCGAGCAGGTTATCGCGCCGCACGGTAAGCAGCACGTTGGCCGCCTGCTGGCCCCCCATCACGCTGATACGGGCGTTGGGCCACATCCAGAGCAGCCGCGGCTGATAGGCGCGCCCGCACATGCCGTAGTTCCCGGCGCCAAACGATCCTCCCACCACCACGGTAAACTTCGGCACGGCGGCGCAACTCACTGCGGTGACGAGCTTGGCGCCGTCTTTGGCAATCCCGGCATTTTCATACTGCTTGCCGACCATAAAGCCGGTAATGTTTTGTAGGAAGAGCAGCGGAATGCCCCGCGCCGCGCAGAGTTCGATGAAGTGCGCCCCCTTCAGCGCGCTCTCGCTGAAGAGGATGCCGTTGTTAGCCAGAATGCCCACAGGGATGCCCTCGATGTGGGCGAAGCCGCAGACCAGGGTCGTGCCGTAGCGCGTCTTAAACTCGTGGAGCCGGCTGCCGTCCACCAGGCGGGCGATCACCTCGCGAATATCGTAGCTCTTGCGCGTGTCGCGGGGAATGATGCCATACAACTCCTCCGGGTCGTAGCGTGGCGGTTCGGGGGCCTGCACCTCCCAGGGCGGGCGGCGGCGGGGGCCGAGGTTGGCGACGATGTCGCGGATGATCCCGATGGCCTCGCGGTCATTCTCGGCGAAATGGTCAGCCACGCCGGAGAGGCGCGTATGCACGTCGGCGCCGCCCAGCTCTTCGGCGCTGACCTCTTCGCCGGTGGCGGCCTTAACCAGCGGCGGCCCGCCAAGAAAGATCGTGCCCGTGCCCTTGACGATCACCACCTCGTCGCTCATGGCCGGCACGTAGGCCCCACCGGCGGTGCAGGAGCCCATCACCGCAGCGATCTGCGGGATGCCCCGCGCCGACATCTGGGCCTGGTTGTAGAAGATGCGCCCGAAGTGGTCGCGGTCGGGAAACACCTCGGCCTGAAGCGGCAGAAAGGCCCCGCCGCTGTCCACCAGGTAAATGCAG
Organism: Chloroflexaceae bacterium; assembly: GCA_025057155.1. Classification (NCBI taxonomy): domain Bacteria; kingdom Bacillati; phylum Chloroflexota; class Chloroflexia; order Chloroflexales; family Chloroflexaceae; species Chloroflexaceae bacterium. Next base: position 95,585 of record JANWYD010000007.1, on the reverse strand, counting down.
GGCAGATGGTTCTCCTGGGCGATCTCCTGGGCGCGCAGGTGCTTTTTGACCGTGAGCGGGTAGTAGGTGCCGCCCTTGACCGTGGCGTCGTTGGCGATAATGACGCACTCGCGACCGCTCACCCGCCCGATGCCGGTGACGATCCCCGCGCCGGGCACGTCGTCGTCATAGACGTGATAGGCGGCCAGAGGGCTGAGTTCCAGAAAGGCCGTGCCTTCATCGAGCAGCAAATCAATCCGCTCGCGGACGAGCAACTTGCCGCGGGCGACGTGCTTCTGGCGCGCGTCGGGGCTGCCCCCGTGCGAGGCGGCGAGCACGCGACCGCGCAACTCATCGGCGAGGGCGCGGTGGTAGACGGCGTTGGCTTTGAACTCTTCGCTCTGCGGGTTGATGTGGGAATGAATGACTGTCATAGGGAACTCTGGCGCTAAACAGGGCCATCTCCGGGAGACTTTGCTTTCCTATCTGGAGGCAGGCGGGGCAACCCTCCAGCCTGCCCCGACCCCCATCGTCAGCCCAACAACCCCTTGATCATCTCGGCAGCCTTGCGGTTCATTCCCGGCACGGCGGCCAGTTCCTCCACACTGGCCCGGCGGATGCCGTCGAGGGAGCCGAAGGCTTGCAGGAGGGCCTTCTTGCGCCGGGGGCCGATGCCGGGGATCTCCTCCAGGGCCGAGGTGAGGGCGGCCTTGCCGCGAACCTTGCGATGGTAGGCGATGGCAAAGCGATGGGCCTCCTCGTCAATACGCCGCACCAGGTGCAGCGCGGGGCTCGAACGTTCGAGCGCCAGCGCCTCGGGCCGGTCAGGGCGCACCAGGTCGAAACGGTCGCGGTCGGGGCCCTTGGCCACGCCGATGACCGGGATCTGCTCGAAGCCTGCCTCGCGCAGCGCCGCCAGCGCCGCGTTGACCTGGGCGCGCCCGCCGTCAATCAGCACCAGGTCGGGCAGATCGGCCCAGGCGGAGGGCGGCGGCAGATGAGCCTCTGGCGCGCCGGCCTCGAGCAACGGCGCCTCTTCCGGCATGCGCTCCTCGCCTTCCCGGTCCTTGGCGCCGGGCGCGCCAGGAGCGGGTGACAAAGCCTGCGACGGTTCTTCGGCTAACGTGCTCTCGCTCGCAGCGCGGCGAAAGCGGCGGTCCAGCACCTCGCGCAACGCGGCGACATCATTGGCGCCCTCGACCGTCTTGATGCGGAAGCGGCGGTAGGCCGAAGGTTTCGGCTCGCCGTGCTCGAAGACAACCATACTGGCGACCGTATGCTGGCCCTGGATGGTCGAGACATCGTAGCACTCGATGCGCCGGGGAAGAGCGGGCAGAGCGAGCAGGTCGCGCAGGGCGCTGAGACCGGCAACGGCCCGCTGTTCGGAATTGAGCCACTGCTGGCGCAACTCGGCGAGCTTCTGGCGGGCATTGGTGGCGGCCAGCTCGACCAGTTCCCGCTTCTGGCCGCGCCGGGGCACGGCGATCTCCACCCTGTGGCCCGACTTCTGAGCCAGCCAGGAGGCGATGATCATCGGCTCTTCGATATGTTCGGCCAGCAGCAGGGTGGGCGGCACGGTCGGGGCGCGGTCGTAGAACTGGGTAATGAACGAACTCAGCAGCGCGGCGTCGCTCTCGTCCTCGGCGCCCTGGAGGGTGAACGGCTCGGCGTTGACCAGCTTGCCGCCGCGGATAAACAGCACCTGCACCACCGCGGAGCCGTCCTCGCGGGCGAAGGCGATCACGTCCTGGTCCTCGTCCACCGTGCGCAACACCTGCTGGCGCTCGGAGATGCGCTCGATGGCCGTGATCCGGTCGCGGAGATAGGCCGCCCGTTCAAAGTTCAGCGCCTCGGCGGCAGCCTCCATGTCGCGGCGAATCTCACGCACGATCTGTTCGGTACGGCCCTCAAGGAACCGGCAGACGGCGGTAATAGTCGCCCGGTACTCTTCTTGCGAGACCAGACCGGGCACGCAGGGGCCAAGGCAGCGCCGCATCTGATAATAGAGGCAGGGCTTGCCCAGCTTGCGGTGGCGATTGAACTTGTCGTCCTTGCACTCATAGGGCGGGCGAAAGGCGAAGAGCCGGTTGAGCAGATCGAGGGTCTTGTAGACCGACGCAGCGCTGGCGTAGGGACCGAAGTAGCGCGACCCATCCTCGAGCACCGTGCGGGTGGGAAAAACGCGCGGCCAGTCCTCCTGGAGCGTCACTTTAATGTAAGGATAGCTCTTGTCGTCCTTGAGCAAAATGTTGTAGCGGGGCCGGTGCTGCTTGATCAGGTTCATCTCCAGCAGCAGGGCCTCCAGTTCGCTCTGGGTCACCACGATGTCAAAATCGGCGATGTGGCTGACGAGGCGGCGCGTTTTGGCGTTGAGACCACGCGGCGAGCCGAAATAGGAGCGCATCCGCTCGCGCAGGCGCTTGCTCTTGCCCACGTAGAGCAACGTTCCCGCCGCGTCTTTCCAGAGGTACACGCCCGGAGCGTCGGGTACGCGCTTCAGCCGCTCCTCGAAGGCCACGGGGTCAGCGATCGAGGTGTATGCAAAATCGGGCATAGTTCAATGAATAATCACGATCTGGAAAAACATATGTTCCTTGGGCCATCAGCGCGTTACCCGGATGGCCGGGAAGGAGCGCTGGTCGAGAGGGCGCCGCCTTCGCAGCTCCTTCCATCGAAGAATGCGCCAGATGGGCCGTCTATCCGGAAAGCGCCGAACCTATACGATTACCGCATTGTACCCGCAGGGGTGAGAGGCGTCAAAGGACGCCGTGGCGCCGAACCAGGTTGATGCAATATCTCCGGGGCGGTGCCAGGCCCTCGCCGGAGACGAGGTGTGCAGAGCCGAAACCAGGCATACCCCGGCGATGTGAGGTTTCCGGGAGCGGCATTTCATCGGTTCTTCATCTCCATCGCGTATACTGTGGCTCGCGTGGCGGAGCCTTCTGCAGGCAGGCGTGCGTGGCAACCTGGTTTCTCGTCCTAACAACGGGTTCTGTGAGATGGCACACCTCCCGATCCTTTCCCTGTGACGCCTGGTTTCACATCAGAGAGCAGATCCAGAACAATGGCAATAACGACACAGCGATTTCGACCACAGCGTGAGGGACGGCGTTTTGATCCCAGTCCGGGGCAGGTGCGGTATTCCGAGCGCTGGATCGGCGCGGCGGCGAGCGGCAGCGCGCTGGCCGTCCTGGCGCTGGTCGCCGGCGGCGCGCCAGCCGCGGCGGCGCTGGGCCTGCTCGGAGCGACGGGGGCGGCCTACGTCTTCTGGCACGAGCCGCGCCAGCCGAGGCTGGAACAGGTAACGCTCCGCCTGCCCCGGCTGCCGCTGGCACTCGACGGGCTGCGCATCGGCCAGTTGAGCGATCTGCACCTGGGGCTGCCGTACACCGCGGACAACGCCCGCTGGGCCGTTGAGCGCCTGGTGGCCGAACAACCCGATCTGCTGGTAATGACCGGCGACTTCGTGAGCTTCGAGCGCGCTATCCCCGAGTTGCCGGAAGTCCTGGCGCCATTGAAGTCCTGGCGCCCGCGGCTGGGCATCTTCGCCGTGCCGGGCAATCACGACTACTGGGAGGGTTTCCCGGCCATCCAGCGGACGCTTGCCCCGCTGGGGGTCGAGTTTCTCCTCAACAGCCACCGGCGACTGCGCGACGGCGAGGCCGAACTGGTGCTCGCCGGCGTTGACGATATGTGGGACAGCGCCCATGACCTGGCGGCCACGCTCGATGGCGCGCCTGAAGGCGTCTTCACGGTGCTCCTGTCGCACTGTCCTGACCTGGCCGACGAAGCGGCCGCTCGTGGCGTGCATCTGCAACTTTCCGGGCACACCCACGGGGGGCACGTCTACCTGCCGCTTCTCGGATCGTTCTGCCTGCCGCGCCATGGCTGGCGCTATCCTATTGGCCATCTGACCATCGGCGCGCTACAGCTCTACGTCAGCCGGGGCATCGGCGGCCTGCCATTCCGCCTCGGCTGTCCCCCTGAGGTGACGATTCTCACCCTGAGGCGTGCTTCAGAGGCCGGTAGTACAGCCTGACCATAGCGCCGCACCATCAGTAGTCTATAAACAAAGTCTTTCGCTAAACTCCCACCCCACTCCCCAACCCTCCCCCGCCGGGGGAGGAAGGCCGGCTCCTCCCCCCAACGGGAGGGAGGTTGGGAGGGGGGTGGAAATGCCAGGAAGCTTACTTGACAGACTAATCAGTCCCTCCCGGAACCTCCCTACAGCCAGGGGGATGGGGAAAGCGAGTTTCCCCATTCTACGGCTCTCCTCTTGCAACCGCAGCAACGCCAACCCCACCCGAAAGGTTGTATCATGAGAAGCAATGCAACCTGATGTAACCACGCGCCTCGCGCAGCAGGGACCGGGAGGGCAAAAAGGATAGCACTATGACCGATGACGTGACCCGGCTTGCCGCCCTTTGCCCGCTGGATGGGCGGTACCGCGGCGATGTGGGCCATCTGGCGGCGTATTTCAGTGAAGCAGCGCTGTTCCGTTACCGTGTACGCGTGGAGGTTGAGTATCTGATCTTCCTTTCACGCGCTCCCAGCGTTGGCTTCGTAGCCCCCCTCGACGCGCAGCAGCAGGCCCAACTGCGGCAGTTGTATCGCCAGTTTAGCGACGCCGACGCGCTGGCCATCGCCGCATGGGATCGCCGGGTCAACCATGATGTCAAAGCGGTCGAATACTGGCTGCGCGAACAACTCGACCGACTGGGTCTGGAGCGCTGGAAGGAGGCGGTGCACTTCGCCCTGACCTCGGAGGACGTGAACAATCTGGCCTACGGCCTGCTGGTGCGCGAGGCCCGCGACGCAGCGATTCTGCCGCCCCTCAGCCGTCTGCTCGAGCGGTTGCGCGAGCTGGCCGACGTCGAGGCAGCCACGCCGATGCTGGCCCGCACCCACGGTCAGGCCGCCACGCCGACGACGTTCGGCAAAGAGATGAACGTCTTCTTTATGCGACTGCGTCGGGCCTTCGAGGCAGTGCGCGACGTTCGGCTGACCGGCAAGCTCAATGGCGCCACCGGCACCTTCGCCGCCCATGCTGTCGCCCTGCCAGAAGTAGACTGGATCACCTTCTCGCGCGCCTTTGTCCGCCTCCTGGAGCTGGAGCCGGTGTTGCTCACCACGCAGATCGAGCCCCACGACAGCCTGGCCACCCTCTGCGACGCGCTCAAGCGCGTCAACGTGATCCTGGTGGATCTGTGCCAGGACATCTGGCGCTACATCAGCGACGGCTATCTGGCCCAGCGACCTGCTCCCGGCGAGGTCGGTTCCTCAACTATGCCGCACAAGATTAACCCGATTGATTTTGAGAACGCCGAGGGCAACCTGGGGCTGGCGATCGCCCTGCTGGAGCACATGAGCCGCAAGCTGCCCGTGTCGCGCCTGCAACGGGATCTATCGGACAGCACGGTGCTGCGCAACCTGGGCACGGCCTTTGGCTACAGCCTGCTGGGTTGCCAGCGCGTGCTGCGCGGACTGGACAAACTGGCGGTGCGCCGGGAGCGACTGCGCGCCGACCTGGAAGCGCATCCCGAAGTGCTGGCCGAAGCGATCCAGACCATTCTGCGGCGCGAAGGCTACCCCGAAGCCTACGAAACGCTCAAAACCCTGACCCGCGGGCGCGATCTGACCCTGGAGGGGCTGCGGCAGTTCGTCGAGACGCTCGACGTGCGCGAGGAGGTCAGGGCGGAACTGCTGGCGCTGCGACCGGAGAACTATACCGGCCTTGCGGCCGATCTGGCGCGCCTGCGCGACGACCGGACTGCGGGGGGCTGGTGACCCTGTTCCTGGCTCGGATGGAGGAGCGTGGAGAAACCGGGTTGCCCCTCGCCCCGCCTCGGGCGATGGTCTGGGAGGCCTGGGCGCTTCCAGAAGCTCTTCTCATCCTTCGGGCAACGGAACTGGCCAGGTGCAGCGTCCGGCCCGGATAAACACAAATGTTTCGATATTCCATGGCTTTCTGATGTGCTAAAACCGAGTTGGAAAGTCTGAAGGGGCAAATACCGCGTTAGAATGCGTCAAAGGTATTGACAGGTGCGGTATACTGCTTCACAAAGGCATATAGTGCATATGCTGATCCTTGCTTGGAGGAGGTCTGCACCAATGCAGAAGACCGACTTTATCAAGGCCGTGGCGGAGCGAGCGGGCGTGTCGCAGAAAGAGACCAAGCTCGTGGTTGACTCGGCGCTCGAAGTGATCACCGAGGCTCTGGCGCGGGGCGAAAAGGTGACCCTGACCGGCTTCGGGACGTTCGAGGTCCGCTCGCGGCAGGCGCGAGAAGGCGTGAATCCGCAGACGCGGGACAAGATCCAGATCCCCGCCACGAAGACGCCTGGCTTCAGCGCGAGCAGCACACTCAAAGAAGCCGTCAAGGGGTCGCAGGCCAGTTGAGTGCTTCTGCGGCACGACGGCGCCAGGAGCCGAAGAAGAGGGGGAGGGTCAGGAAGTGCTGCGTCCTCCCCAACTCTTCGGCTTTTGTTATTGACTTATCCGCCGCGGAGATGGTCGAGCAGCCGTTCTGCGGCACGCTCACCGCTCACGATGGCGCCCTCGATGAACGGCCCGCCAAGATAATCGCCGGCAAAGGCGAGCGCGGGCAACTCGATCGCCCCGGAGGCGAAAGCCCGCAGCCGGTGGAAATGCCCCACGGCGAACTCGGGCAGGGCCTCGTCGCAGCGGTAGAGGCGCTGACAGACGCTCCGAGGCGCCGGATCGAAGCCCGGAGCGAGACGCCGCAATTCGGCGAGCATGAGGCAGGCCAGCGTATCATCGGCGCACTCGCGTAACGCGGCGGCGGCCCGGCCGCTCAGCCGCAGGCAGATCACATCGCGGTCGGGAGGGGCGAAGGCCGGATCCTTGACCGTCGGCAGCGTGGCGGCGGCGAGAAACGGGGTTTCGCGGCGAGGAAAGAACATGCCGTAGGTGTGGCGCGGGAAATGATCACGAACGACTACAGCCAGCAGAGTGGTGGTAGAATAGGTGACTGCGGAGAAGAACGCGCGCTGGCGGTCGTCGAGCCAGGGGAGCAGGCGCGGCACGGTGCTGGCGGTCGTGGCGATGATCACCCCATCGGTGGCCAGGGAGAACGGGGTGTCACCCACGCGCCCGTAGACGGTGTAGCCCGCGCCAGGGTCAGGTATTATCGTCTCGACTTCAACCCCGGTGTGCAGATCCTGGCCCGCGGCCAGAGCCGCCGGCAGTTGTCCCAGGCCCTCGCGCAGGGTGTAGAGACGCATACCAGCGGGACGGCTGAGGCCGGCGCGCAATGCCAGGAAGAGCAAGGCCCGCGAGGTGCGCTCCGGCGCCCAGTAAAAGATCCCCGAAAGCGGCGGCTGGAGCACGTACTCCAGGACTTCTTCGGAGAGATGCGCGCGGGCATACTCGGCCACGGAGCGATCATCGAGGGCATAGGCCTTGTGGAAGGCATGAGTGTCAAGCTGCGAGCGATGGCGCGCCAGTGCGCCGACCAGGTAGGATAGCGCGACTTTGTGGCGCGGGCCGACCAGGGGCGTGAGCGCGGCGGCAACACCAGGCCAGAGGGGGTAGAGACGGCCCGCGCGGAGCGTGGCAGCGCTGCGTGGAATACGGCGGAGTTCCCCCGCCAGACCCAGTTCGCGCACCAGTTCCAGCGTGCGGGTATAAAAATCGGCCAGGAACTCGGCCCCCAGCTCGACGCGACAACCCTCGATCAGCAGCGTCTGCACGCGGCCCCCGGGCGCCGGCGCCCGTTCCAGCATCGTCACCTGCGCTCCGGCTAAACGCAGACGTCGCGCCGCAGCCAGGCCGGCAACCCCGGCGCCGATCACTACTACCCTCCGCCCGAATATGGTCATGGTTGTACGCAAGCTGTAGCATGCTTCGCCGAAGGCCGTTCCCGGCGCCGGTGCGGCGTATCATAGCACACGGCAGCGGTGGAGCGTGGTTCAGTCTCCAGGCCGATGCCCACAGTTGCACGGACTGCTACTCTGGACGGAGTATTCGACCGCGAGAAGGGCAAAGGTGTTCGATGAACCGTGATCAGTCGCGATCCGTCGCCTCCGTTCGCGCAGGCGCGCCCCCGGACCCCTGATTGCCGCCCCATGGCCGGTTAATCCCGTGATGGCCGCGGCAGACCTGATACGACAGGGAAAGCCGCGGCCTTAGTGTGTCTGCGCCCCGCGCCCCCTGTGAGGCCGCGAGGCCGGTGAGGAGCATTGCCATGGCGCTTCGCAGCGAGTTCAGCATTGCGAATGCCCATCAGTATGATACGCGCAGCGCCGGACGCTGGATCATCTCACACATCCGGCGCTACTGGCACTTCGCGCTGGGCTTTGTCATCTTCTATTCGAGCGCCTGGACGTGTTATTCGTTCACCCAGGTGCTGATCGGCCGCGCCGCCGACGAGATTCTGAACCCGAGCGCGCCCAACGGCCTGCTGATCGCCACCCTGGCGGTGCTGGCGGTTATGCTTGGCGATGCCATCAGCGGGCTGATCGGCCTGCTGGCCGCCGAGAGCCTGGCCTCGCACCTCGAGGCCGACGCGCGGCAGGAGTTGTACGAGAGTCTGCTGGGCAAGAGCAAGACCTTTCACGACCGCCAGCGCGCCGGCGACATTATGGCCCGCGCCACCGATGATACCCGCTCCCTGGCCGACCTGATCGTCCCCGGCGGGTTGCTTGCCGCCGAGACGGTGCTGGGCATTCTGGCGCCGCTGAGCTTCATCGCCCTGACCCGCGTCGAATTGCTCCTGGTTCCCGTCGCATTCGTGGCGCTCTATGTGATCACCGCGCGGCGCTACCTGCGCCGGCTCGAACCGGTGATTGACGCCCAGCGGGAACAGTACGGGGTCATGAACGCCGGTCTGGAAGAAACGCTCTCGGGCATCGAGGTGGTCAAGGCCTCGGCCCGCGAGCCCTTCGAGCGCGAGAAGTACCGCCGCAACGCGCGGCTGTTCCGCGACTTTTATGTGCGACAGGGCTACATCGAAGCCCGGTACCTGCCCTTGCTGCTCTACGGGATCGCCGTGGGCGGCGCCTTTCTCCATGCGATGTGGTTCTACGCCCAGGGAACGATCAGCGTCGGGCAGGTGATCGGCGTCATGGGGCTGGTCAATGTGCTGCGCTTCCCGACGTTTATCTCGCTCTTTGCTTTCTCTGTCATCCAGGCCGGCATGTCCGGCGCCCGGCGCATCCTGCGGATCATCAACGCCGAGACTGAACTCGATGAAAACAGTGACGGCTATCGCGGCGAGCTGCGCGGCGAGATCACCTTTGAGCGCGTCTCCTTCCACTACGATGGCGAAGCGGGCGACGACGGCGCTCCCGCGCGGCCCACGAGCGTGCTCGAGGACATCTCGTTCCACATTCCCGCCGGCAAGACCGTGGCCATCGTCGGGCAGACCGGCAGCGGCAAGAGCGCCCTGACGCGCCTGGTGAACCGGACCTACGACGCCACTGCCGGGCGGGTGCTGATTGACGGCGTGGACGTGCGCGACTGGAGCCTGGACGCGCTGCGGTCGCAGATCGGCGCCATTGAGCAGGACGTCTTCCTGTTCACGCGCAGCATCGCCGAGAACATCGCCTTCGGCGCGCCGGGGGCCACGCGGGCGCAGATCGAGGAGGCCGCGCGGGCGGCGCAGGCCCATGCCTTCATCACTAGCTTTCCCGAGGGGTACGACACCGTGGTGGGCGAGCGGGGCGTCACCCTGTCGGGCGGGCAGCGGCAGCGCATCGCCCTGGCGCGGGCCTTTTTGAGCAACCCGCGCATCCTGATCCTCGATGACTCAACCAGCGCGATTGACAGCGCGACCGAGGACCAGATCCAGCAGGCCATTCGCAAGGCCCAGGAGGGACGCACCGTGCTGCTGATCACCCATCGGCTCTCGCAGATCCGTTGGGCGGATCTGATTCTGGTGCTCGACAAAGGGCGGCTGGCCGCCGCCGGCACCCACGACGAACTCCTGCGCCGCTCGCCGCACTACCGGCGCATCTTCGCCCGCTACGAGGCGGACCTGCCTCCGCTGGAGAACGAAGCGGGCGGAACGCTGCAAGCGGCATGAGGCCGGGGGAAGGGAGCGCCACCTTCAAGGTTGCCGTAAGAAAGTGTGCTTGCGTTTCCGCCCCCCTCCCAGACTCCCCCCGGTGGGGAGGAGGCGCTGGACTCCCTCCCCTAGCGGGGGAGGGTTGGGGAGGGGGCGAAGTTACCGAAAAACTCAGTTCACAGAGTACTCGGTGGCCTCAGCGGATAATCATTCCGGTCAGTGCTCTAGCAACCAGGGAGCCAGTATGGGTTTCATTCTCGATGGGCTTGACGCCGAAGCCTATGATCGCACCTACAGTGACGGGGCGCTGGTGCGCCGCATCCTGGGCTATTTCCGGCCCCAGGCCGGCAAGATGCTCCTCGCCGCGCTGATGGTCGTCGCTACAGCGGCGCTCGATGCCGGCGCGCCGATCTTCATCGCCCGCAGCCTCGACTGGATCAGCGCCACCCCCGACCCGTGGCTCATCGTCGGACTGGCCGCCGGACTGGCGCTCCTCGGCGCCGCATCGTGGCTCTTCAACCTGGTGCGGCAGACCTTCTCGGCGCAGGCGGTAGGCGATGTGGTGCTGGCCATGCGCGAGGACGCCGTCGAGGCCGTGCTGCGCCGCGATATGTCGTTCTACGACCAGTTCCCGACCGGTAAGATCGTCAGCCGCGTCAACTCCGATACGGCCGCTTTCGCCCAGGTCATGACCCTGACGATGGACCTGATGAGCCGGCTGCTGCTGGTGCTCTTCATCGTCGGCTACCTGGCCACGATCAGCCTCAAGCTAACGATGGTGCTGCTGGTGCTGACGCCCTTTATTATCGGCGCGGCGCTGGCCTTCCGCGCTATCGCCCGCCGCACCATCACCGCCTCGCGCCGTATGAATGCCGAGGTCAGCGCCCATATCGGCGAGACGGTCAACGGCATCGGCGTCGCCAAGACCTTCCGCCAGGAGCCGGCCATCTACGCCGAGTTCCTGGCGGTGAACCGGCGCTCCCTGCGGGTCAACCGCCGTATGCGCTTCGTCTTGAGCGGCATCTTCCCCGCCCTCAACCTCATGGCGGCGATCGCCACGGCCACCCTGGTCTACCTCGGCGGTCTGGAAGTGCGCACCGGCATGCTGACCGCAGGACTGTGGTTCCTCTTCATCCAGGGGTTGCAGACCTTCTGGTTCCCTCTGACCGGCATCGCCTCCTTCTGGAGCCAGTTTCAGCTTGGCCTGGCCGCAGGGGAGCGCGTTTTCGCCCTGATTGATAGCGAACCGCAGGTGGTGCAGACCGGCAACCGCAGCCTGCCGAAGCTCGCAGGCGCGATCAGCTTCGAGCAGGTGGACTTCGCCTACCGCGAGGGCGAGCCAGTGCTCACCGGGTTCAATCTGCACATCCGGCCCGGCGAGACGGTGGCCCTGGTGGGCCACACCGGCTCGGGCAAGAGCAGCATCGCGAAGCTGGTGGCGCGCTTCTACGAGTTCCAGGGAGGCCGGATCACGATTGATGGAGTGGACATTCGCGAACTCGACCTGGCCGCCTACCGGTCACGGCTGGGTATCGTCACCCAGACGCCCTTTCTCTTTGACGGCACAGTGCGCGAGAACATCCGCTACGGACGCCCGGAGGCGAGCGACGACGAGGTGCTGGCCGCGGCCCGGCACGTCGGCGGGGGCGACTGGCTCGACAACCTGCCCGATGGTCTCGACACGCGGGTGGGCGAACGGGGCGGCAGCCTCTCGATGGGCCAGCGGCAACTGGTGACCCTGGCGCGGGTGCTGCTGCAAGATCCGGCGATCTGCATCCTCGACGAGGCTACGGCCAGCATTGACCCGCTGACCGAGGCGCTTATCCAGGAGGGGTTGGACACGGTGCTGGCGGGGCGCACCGCGATCGTCATCGCCCATCGCCTCTCGACGGTGCGCCACGCCGATCGCATCATCGTGCTGCACAGGGGAACGATCATTGAAGAAGGCGCTCACGACGAGCTGCTGGCGCGTGGCGGGCACTACGCCGAACTCTACAACACCTACTTCCGCCACCAGTCGCTGAGCTACATTGAAGAGTCGCGCCGGGCCGCGTAACAGTGACATGCCCTTCCGCCGACAGGGGCGATGGGGAAACCCGGTTTCCCCATCGCCCGCCACGCAGCAATGGGGCGCGGGACGCCCGTCGGCAGGAGGGTGGGGAAACCGGGTTTCCCCAGGTTTCAGATTAGCCCTTTAACACCTGGCGGGCCAGATCGGGCCGATTGGTGATGATGCCGGTCGCACCAAGGGCGGCGAGGGCGCGCATGCGCTCCGGCTCGTCCACCGTCCAGACGTTGACCTGGTAGCCGGCGCGGCGCGCCAGGGGCAGCAGCCAGTCGAGGTTGGGGAGGTCGCAGTAGGGATGCCAGGCGACGGCCTCGACGGCGCGGAGGGCGAAGAAGGGCCAGAGTTCGCGGGCGCGCACGGCGGGGTGAACAGTGCGCGTGCCCATCAGATAGCCGCGGGGCAGCGCCGGCGCCACGGCGCGCAGTTCGCGCAGGGCGGCCTCCCTGAACGATGAGACAAGCACCTGCTCGAGCAGATCGAAAGTGGCCAGGAGCTCGGCGCAACGGGCGGCCATTCCCGTGGTTTTCAACTCGAGGTTGAGCCGCATGCCGCTCGCGCGGGCGAACTCCAGCACCTCCTCAAGCGCCGGCACACGTTCGCCGCCGATGTCCAGGGTTTGCAGCTCGGCCAGGGTGCACGCGGCGACGGGGCGTTTCTGGCCGTTCCAGCGTTCAGTCGTCTCGTCGTGGAACGCCACCAGGCGGCCATCGGCGGTGCGCCGCACGTCGAGTTCGATCATATCCGCGGCCTGCCGCCACGCCAGTTCGAAGGCGGCCATCGTGTTCTCCGGGGCGCAGGCCGAAGCGCCCCGGTGGGCGATGATCAGCGGCATACACGTCTCGCTTCGCCGCGCAAAAGGCGGCAAAAAGGGGAGGGTCCGGGAGCAGGCTGCGCTCCCAGACCCTCCCTGTCATCTTCATTCTGAGGGTGTTGCGCGTCAGACGGCCACACCCTCTTCACTCAGGTCATGCTCGGGGATCGGCAGATCGACGCTCAAGGCCTCCGCGGTTAGCATCGGCTGGAGGATGCGCTGCAACGCCATGACGTGGGCGCAGGTGTTCCAGACCTGGAAAAACGAGCAATCGCAATGCCAGTGACCATCCTTGAAGGAGATGGTATGGTTGCTATTTCCACCGTGGAAGGTGACAGTGAATTCGTTAAACTTGATCCGCTCCGGCTCCTCAGCGTAGCGGCGGGCCTTTTCGATCTTGCCAATCAGGTCGGAATGCATCGCTTGCCTCCTGTTATGACTGAACTACCGGGTTCAGGTCGCTCCGTGCGTCAACGCGAAAAACATCAGGGGCGCCGCAGGCGTATGCCTACGCGCCCCTGAGGAAAATATTCATTGCACTGTTTGTTTTTGCCCCCATAGCACACGCCTCCTGGATCAGAGGTTAAGGGGTGCTTAATATAGGCCTATTATAGAACCAGGGCAGGGGGGAGTCAAGGGCGATCATGCGCCGGTCCCAGGAGAGGTTGCAGCGCGTCATAACGGGCTATAGGGCGCATGATGCCGTTCCGGGCGAGAGTGGAGATTTCTTAAGCCAGAGGGGTGCGGCTCCGGGCGACGTGCTGGAGGGTCAGTACGAGGCCGACCGCCTCCGTTCGCATCGCCCTCACCTGGCAATCGGCAATCGCGCTGGCCTTCATCCACCGCGCATGCGCTCCGCCAGGCTCAGAATGCGCTGGCCGTATTCGGCGCCGGGCACGGCCCAGCGACCGTTCAGGTCGGTAATAGTCAGCGCGACCCCGCGGTTGGCGGGAGACAGACCACGCACGTCCAGGGCGTAGGCGATCAACTCCTGCTGGTAGGGCGTGCCAGAGCCGGCCGGCAGGGCGTAGGCCAGCAAGCGCCCCAGGTGCGCCCGCACCGCGTCACTGTCCCAGGCGGCGAAACTGGCCCCCTCGCGCCAGACCAGGCCATCCCAGGCCCAGTTGCGCCCGGGCGGATAGTCGGGTGAGCCGGGCAGGGTCGCGCCGGTCACGCCGATGCCGGCAGGATTGCGGCGGGGCCGGGCGCACCACCAGGAGGTCAGGCTGCCGGTCTCGTGGGCGCACTGCGCCAGGGCCAGGAACCAGTCCACGCCTGCCGCGTTCCCGATTCGGGCATAGGCCTGCACAATAGTGGTGATGTCGTAGCGTGTGTAGAGCGTCGAGCGGGCGGCAAACCAGGCGATGGCCTGCTCTGGCGTGCCCGAGGGCGGCGCTAGCAGATAGCCGTTATCGTTGGTCCATACGCCTGGATCGGGGGCCGGCGGGGGCGGCGGCGCAGGAACAGGCGCGGGGGACGGCTCAGGCCCGGGGTCAGGGGCAGGCTCAGATAGCGGCTCGGCGCCGCTGACGAAGGGGAGGTGGATGCGGAAGGGCGCTTCCTGCGCATGCGCAGGGCGCGGGCCGGCGACCATCGCGAGCGTGGCGCCCAGCAGGCGCAGCAGGCGTCGGCGAGAGAGCATGGATTCCACCCATCTCTGGCCGCCGGCGCGGGCGACGCGCCAGCGGCGACCGGTGCGCTCCATGGCGGCTGTCGAGTTAAACGCGCCCGTCAGGCGTATTTGACATCTTTGAAGATGACAGAATGGTGGCAATCCCGCCGTTCGCGCCGCGCGCAACCAGGTTGTCCATCTAATCTGTGCAAAACCTTGACAAGACCGGACAAGGGGTGTATACTCTTCCTGACCGGTCGGTAAAGTTGTGAAATCTTTTGGCTTCTTTTATTTACTGACCGGTCATATAGAATCGCTATGACGCAGGATCTCGAACCCATTAGCAGCCCCACGGCGGTGAAGATCGTTGACGCCGCCAGCCATCTCTTTATGCAGCGGGGCTATAAGGCCGTTTCGATCAACGATATCATCCGCGCCGCGGATGTAACCAAGCCAACCCTGTACTACTACTTCGCCGACAAAGAGGAACTCTTCGTTCAGATGGGGCTGCGAGTGCTGCAGGAGATGGGCGCCCGCCTCGCCGCGGCCGCCAATGCTCCTGGCGGGACGGTCGCCCGCCTGCGCGCCCTCGCCGCCGTGTTGATGGACGACCGCGACCGGGATATGCGCATGATGCGCCACGAGATGGCCGAGCATCTCGGACCGGCCAATCGCAACCGTCTGGCGCGGGCTTTTTTCACCCACCTCTTTCGCCCGATTCTTGGCGTGATGGAGGAGGGTGTCGCTGAAGGCGCCCTTGGACATTATGCGCCCGTGACGCTTGCCAATCTATTCTTGAGCGTGTCCGAGGCTTGCCAGGAGTTTGCCGGCGCGAGCCGCATGGCCACCTGGGCCGCCGAGAGCGGCATTCCCGTGCAGATCAGTCCGATCTCATCTTCGGAAATGGTGGATCTGTTTCTTTACGGGGTTGCGGCCGCCGGTCGCCCTGGCGCTACGGACGCCACGGACACCCATTAAGAACCTGAGGCGCCTGGGGAACGCGCCCGGGTGGTCTGGGAGGGCTGTGCCCCCTAGAGTCGCCCCTCCGGCAGGGGTGTGGGGAAACCTGGTTTCCCCACCTTCCTCCAGACGACCGGTGAACGCGCGTTCTTGAGAGGGTATAGCCCTCCCGAAGGAGTTCTCCCGACGAGCGATGCGCATCGCGCATGGTTGACCACACGCATTGAGAGGAATATTCACTCTATGACGACGCTTCCACAGTCTCGACCGGGCGGCCTGCGCCGCCCGACCTTTGCCGCGATTATTGCTCTGGTCCTGTTGCTGGCTGTCGCCGGCACCTTCGCCTTCCGCAACTTTAGCGGCGCGCGGGCCAATCCCCTCGCCGACGCCACGCTCGTTCCCGTGAGCCGGGGCGACCTGGTGCTGGGGGTGAGCGCCACCGGGCGGGTGGAGCCGCGCGTCCAGGCCGAACTGTCCTTCCCCGCCGCTTCGGGCCGCGTCGCCGAAGTGCTGGTCGTCGAAGGCGATGCAGTCAGGGCCGGCGATGCGCTGATCGTGCTCGATAGCCGGCAGCAGGCGGCCGCCCGCGACGCTGCCGCGGCCAACCTCGCCGTAGCCCAGGCCGACCTGCAGGCCCTGCGCGAGGGCGCCACGCCCGAACAGATCGCCGAGGCCCAGGCTCAGGTGCGCGCCGCTCAGGGCGCCCTGACCCAGACCCGGGGCAGCGTCACCGATGCCGACATCGCCGCCGCCCGCGCCGCCGTGGAGGAGGCCCGCGCCCGCCTGGCCGAACTCGAGGCCGGAGCGAAGAGCGATGCTCGCGCTCGCGCCGAGACGGCCCTCGCCGAGGCCCGCGCCGAGCTTGAACGCCAGCGCGCGGCCCTCGCCAGCGCCAAGGAGCAGGCCCGTCTGAACGTCGAGGCCGCCGCCAACACGGTGCGCAATGCCCAGAGCGCCTACAGCGCCGCCTACTGGGACCTCGAGCACGTGCGGCGCAATGGCACTGACCCCCGCACCGGCCGTTCGCTGAACGATTTCCAGAAGCAGGATTTCCAGGTCGCCTTCGACCAGGCCGCCCGAAACCTGGCCGATGCCGAGGCCGCTCTCCAGCAGGCCCGGATAGCGTATGAGACGGCCGTCCAGAACGAAATCAGCGGCCTGCAAACCGCCGAGGCCCGCGTGCGCGCCGCCCAGACCGATCTGGATACGCTGCTGGCCGGCGCCGATGCCGACGACCTGGCCGCAGCCCGCGCCCAACTGGCCCGCGCTCAGGCCGAACTGGCCCGTCTGACCGGAGCGCAGCGCGCCGGCGCTCTCGCCGCCCAGCAGGCCAACCTTGAGGCCGCCCGCGCGCGCCTGGAACAACTGACCGCCGATCCGACCGCCAGCGACCTTGCCCGCGCTGAGGCCCGCGTCGCGCAGGCCCAGGCCCAGCTCGCGCAGGCCCAGGCGGCTCTCGATGACCTCACCCTGCGCGCCCCCTTCGACGGCGTGGTGGCCAGCGTCAACGTCGCCCCCGGCGAGAGCGTCGGGGCCGCCGCCCCCGTCGTGCTCATTGACATCAGCCGCTTCCTGGTCAAGGTGACGGTAGATGAGGTGGATATCGCCCGTGTCCGGCCCGGCCAGCCGGTTGAGGTGCTCGTGGACGCCCTGGGCCAGACCCTTCCCGGCACGGTCCTGCGCCTGGAGCCACTGCCTACAAGCGCCAGCGGCGTGACCGCCTACCAGGTCACCGTCGAGATTGACCCCGCCGGCGCTCTGCTCAAGCCCGGCATGACCGCCAGCGCCACCATCGTGGCCGACCGCCGCGACAACGCCCTCAGCGTGCCCCTGGCCGCCGTGCGGACGGTTGACGGCAGGAGCGTGGTCAGCGTCGTCGTGGGCGAAGGCAACGAGCGCCGGGTGGAGGAACGGGTTGTGGAGACCGGTCTGCGCGCCGGTGATCGCATCGAGATCCGCAGCGGCCTCGCCGAGGGCGAGCAGATCGTCATTCGCTAGCAACTGCCCGACGTTGAACTGCCGGAAGCCCCCGCGGGGCAACCCGGTTTCCCCGGACCGCAACCTGGAAGGTTGCGCTCCAGCGGCGCCCCGGCGGGCCGGGGCCTGGGGACCCCCGGTTTCCCCCTTACACAATGGAGCACCGTGCCATGCACACCGACTATAGAACCAGACCGATCGTTCAGATCGAAAACATCGTCAAAGAGTTTCCTACCGGCGACGGCGTCTTCCGCGCCCTCGACAATGTTTCGTTGCAGGTTGACCAGGGCGAAATGATTGCCATTATGGGGCCGTCAGGCTCTGGCAAAAGCACCTTGATGACGTTGATCGGCCTGCTCGACACGCCTACCAGCGGGCGCTACCTGCTTGACGGCGAGGACGTGAGCGGCCTTACCCGCCTGGAACAGGCCCGGGTGCGGAACCGCAAGCTCGGCTTCGTCTTCCAGAACTTCAACCTGCTGCCCCGCCTCACCGCGCTGCAAAACGTGGAACTGCCCCTGGTCTACGGGCGCGTGGACGGGCGGCGGCGGCGCGAACTGGCCCGCGCGGCCCTGGAGGCGGTGGGCCTCGGCGCCAGGGCCGACAATCTGCCCAACACCCTTTCGGGCGGCCAGAAGCAGCGCGTCGCTATCGCCCGCGCCCTCGTCCACAACCCGGCGATCATCCTGGCCGACGAACCTACCGGCGCCCTCGACACCCGCACCGGAGCCGAGATTATGGCCCTCTTCCGCGAGTTGAACCGCGAACAGGGCCGGACGATCATCATAGTGACCCACGACCCGGAGATCGGCCGGCACATGGACCGGGTGATCGGCCTGCGCGACGGGCGCCTGGCCGAGAACATTCTGAGCGAATACTACGGCGTCGAGGTGTTCGAGCGCATCGAGCGCGAGCACGGTCTTGAGCCGGTGCCCGTTCCTGTGCGCCGCCGCGATGCCGTTCAGGAGTAGGTTCGAGAGATGATCAAAGAACAGATCGCTATGGCCCTCGACAGCCTCAGGGCCAACAAGTTTCGCTCGCTGCTCACCATGCTCGGCATCATCATCGGGGCCGGCACCCTGGTGGCCGTACTCTCCCTGGGCAACGCCCTCCAGAGCAGCGTCTTCGAGCAATTCGTGGACCTGGGCACCCGGCGCATCGCTGTGGAGCCGGGCGACCCTGACGCCAAAGGCGCCCGCGACGTGCCCGGCTACGGCCTGCTCTCGGTGCAGGACTACCGGGTGCTGTCGGATCTGGCCGCTTCGCGGCCCGATCTCTTCCGCGTGGCCGTCCCCGAAGTGGCGGTGAATACCCAGGTGCGCGCCGGAACCGTGGCCGTCCAGACGCTGCTGGTCGGCACCACCGAGGCCTACCCGCAGGTTCAGACAGTGCCGATGCTGGCCGGGCGCTTCCTCACCGCCGCCGACGAAGCCGATGGCGCCCGCGTGGGGGTGCTGGGCTACCTGGTGGCCCGCGACCTGTTCGGCGCCGAGCCGGAGGCGCTGCGGGCCGCCGTTGGCCGCACGGTGGAGATCAATGGCCAGCCGCTGACGATCGTCGGCGTGATTGACGAGAATGGCGGCCCCTTCTCCACCGACGGGCGGGTGTTCGCTCCGGTGAGCACAGTACGCCTGCGCCTGGTTGGCGATCTGGATCTGCCGGGGCGCGGGCTGCGCATGAGCAGCGTGTTGCTGGGCATTACCAGCGAGAAGGTGGTCGCCCCGGCCGAGGAGGCGATCGTCGCTACGCTGCGAGCCACCCGCAACGTACCCGAAGGGGCGATCAACGATTTCGAGGTGCGCACGCCCACCCAGGCGCTCAACGTGCTGCGGGGCATCAACGGGGCCATTACCGGGTTCATCGCCGTCGTAGCGGGCATCAGCCTGGTCGTGGGCGGCATCGGGATCATGAACATCATGCTGGTGGCGGTAACCGAGCGCACCCGCGAGATTGGCGTTCGCAAGGCTCTCGGCGCCTCCGACGGCGACGTGCTCGGCCAGTTCGTGCTCGAGGCCCTGGCCCTCAGCCTGGTCGGCAGCCTGATCGGCATCGCCGGGGCCATCGGCATCGTCCTGCTGATCGGCGCGGCGACAGGAATCGGCGCGCCGATCTCCTGGAGCGCCGTGGCCATCGCCCTGGCCTTCGCCTCGCTGATCGGCATTGGCTTCGGCTTCTACCCCGCTCGCCGCGCCGCGATGCTGCAACCCATCGAGGCCCTGCGGTATGAGTAATGCGATTTGGGATTTTGGATTTGGGATTTTGGATTGCCATATCCAGCAGGCCCAAATCCAAAATCCCAAATCCCAAATCCGAAATCCCAAATCCTATTCCGGTCGCGCCAGCCTGGACTTTGAATTGCCATGCCCAGCAGGCCCAAATCCGAAATCCCAAATCCAAAATCCCAAATCCCATTCACAGTCGCGCCAGCAGCGAGGGCTCAAGGTTGCCGCCGCAGATCACCACCCCTACCCGGCGGCACTCCGGCGGCAGCAGCCCGCCCAGCACCGCCGCGAGGCCGACCGCGCCGGTTGGCTCGGCCACCAGCTTCAGGCGCAGAAGAATGAAGCGCAGCGCCTCAAGCACCGCCTCGTCGCTCACCACCAGAATGCGTTCGACATGCCGCTGCATGATGGGGAAGGTGAGTTCCCCGGGCGAGGTGGTGCGAATGCCGTCGGCGATGGTGGCGGGTGGCGGAATGGTCACCCGTTCGCCTCGCTCGAGCGACTGCCGCCCATCGTCGGCTCCTTCAGTCTCCACCCCGAAGATCCGGATTCCTGGCTGCAAGCCCCTGGCGGCTACCGCGCATCCACCGATCAGCCCGCCCCCGCCCACCGGGATTACCAGCGCGTCAAGCCCCTCCGCCTGGGCCAGCAGTTCCAGCGCCACCGTGCCCTGTCCGGCGATGATATGGGGATGGTCGTAGGGTGGAATGACGGTCATGCCCCGTTCTTCGGCAATCGCCCGGGCGAAGGTGTCACGGTCCACGGTGGAACGGTCGAAGATCGCCACTTCGGCCCCGTAGCCCCTGGTGGCTGCGACCTTCACCGGGGGAGCATCGTCGGGCATACAGATCACAGCGGGGATGCCGAACAACTTCGCTGCCAGGGCCGCCCCCTGGGCGTGGTTGCCGCTGCTGAAGGCCACCACGCCGCGCGCCCGCCGTTCCGCCGGCAGCCGGCTGATGGCATTGTAGGCCCCCCGGAACTTGAACGAGCCGCTCCGCTGGAAGTTCTCGCACTTGAGCCAGATCTCGCGACCGGTCAGCTCGTTCAGGGTGCGGCTGGTGTGCACCGGGGTGAAATTGGCGATGCCCCGCAGCCGTGCCGCCGCATCGCGCACATCCTCGAGATTGATGGCCAGACTGGTCATAGATTTCCTCCCCGGCGCGTACGTGTTCAGAGTTGGGGTAACGCCGCAGACCTGGGAGCGAGGGCGTCCCGCCCTCGTCAGGATTCGAGGGCAAGGTGCCCTCGCTCCCAGGAGAAGTGTGAACACGTACCCCGGCGCTTGCGGGCCCAGGGCAACGTCTGCCTCCAGCGGCGTGGTTTGGGGCGGCTACACCGCCCGACGAACGCCCTTTGTCACCCCCTGTCGCATCCCCTCGCAAAGCGGAACTGGTCGCGGTTCGGCGTATAATAGAAGTCCATACGGCTGGGTCGCGCAACCACGGGACGCAAGAACGGTTCTCTCGGGAGGACGTCGCCCTCCCCCGCCCCTCCTGGCGTGCGCGGCTGCGCCGCAGAACAAGGGGACGAATGAAAGGTTTTCCCGGGGGGTCTGGCCCTCCTGGACCCTCCTGGCAGGCGCCTCCACAACGACGGAATGTAGCCATGGTTATCGAAAGCACCGTCTCTCGCAAGGAGTTTTTACGGCATGCCCTGAGCCGGTACTTCCGGCGCCCGGGATTTTACCTCTACGCCTTTGTTGCCGCCACACTCACGGCGTATGGCTTCTTCGCGCCCGACGCGCCGACGATCCTCTACCTGGCCGCCTGGTTGCCACTGGCGGTCTACGCCATCGTGGGATGGGTCATCATTACCCGGCGCAGCCGCGATACCAGTTTGCCGATCTACCTGCCAACGCGCTATGAGTTTGATAAGCGCGGCGTAGAGATGAGTTCGCGCCAGGGGCGCAGCAGCTTCGCCTGGGACGAGTTCCGCGCCTGGCGCAAGGCCGAGGGGGTATACGAGTTGACCCTCCGGACCGGCCAGTTGCTGATCATCTCCCAGCGCGCCCTCTCGCCCCGTCAGGCCGCCGCCCTGGAGGACTTGCTCAAGAAGCACATCACGCCACGCCCCGAGCCTGGCGTGTTCGATGCCTGAAGCTACGGCCATGCGTACAACCTTTCGCTGGTGGCAGACCGGCACAGTCTACCAGATCTATCCCTGGAGCTTCCAGGATAGTAACGACGACGGCATCGGCGATCTGCCCGGCATCGCCGCGCGGCTGGATTACCTGGAGTGGCTTGGAATTGACGCGATCTGGATCTCGCCGATCTTTCCCTCGCCCATGGCCGATTTCGGCTACGATGTCGCCGATTATACCGGCATTGACCCTCGCTTCGGGACTATGGAGGATTTCGACCGCCTCCTCGCCGCCACCCATGCCCGCGGCATGAAACTCCTGCTCGACCTGGTGCCCAATCACACCTCCGACGAGCATCCCTGGTTTCGCCAGTCGCGCAGCGCCCGCGACAACCCCTACCGCGACTGGTACATCTGGCGCGATCCCGCTCCCGACGGCGGCCCGCCCAACAACTGGCTCAGCCATTTCGGTGGCCCCGCCTGGACCTTCGATCCCGCTACCGGCCAGTACTATCTGCACCTCTTCGATCCCAGGCAGCCCGATCTTAACTGGCGCAATCCCGCCGTCCGCCAGGCAATCTATGAGGTCATGCGCTTCTGGTTTCGCAAAGGGGTGGATGGCTTTCGGGTTGATGTGATCTGGATGCTGATCAAGCATCCCGATCTGCCTGACAACCCCCCCAACCCCGACTGGACGCCCGCGCATCCACCCTATCACCGGCTGCTGCGCCTCTACGACCAGCATCAGCCCGAGGTCCACGGGGTGATCCGCGAGATGCGCGCCGTGGCCGATGAGTTTGAGGATCGGGTGCTGATCGGCGAAATCTACAAGCCTGTGGAGGACCTGGTGGCGTACTACGGCGCCAATCTGGATGAGGTGCACCTGCCGTTCAACTTCAACCTGATCACCCTGCCGGAGTGGAGCGCCGCCGCGGTGCGCGATCTGGTCGAACGCTATGAGCGCGCTCTGCCCCCAGGCGCCTGGCCCAACTGGGTGCTCGGCAACCACGACCGGTCGCGTGTCGCCTCACGCCTCGGCGCCGCGCACGCCCGCATCGCCCAGATGCTGCTGCTTACCCTGCGTGGCACGCCAACGCTCTACTACGGCGATGAGATCGGCATGGAAGATGTGCCCATTCCCCCCGAACGTGTGGTAGACCCGCTGGGCATCCGCGTGCCCGGCTATGGCCGCGACCCCGTGCGCACCCCGATGCAATGGGACGACAGCCCCGGCGCCGGCTTCACCCGCGGCGAACCCTGGCTGCCCCTCGCCGCCGACGCCAGGCAACGCAACGTGGCGGCGCAACGCGCCGACCCGCGCTCCATGCTGGCCCTGACGCGCCATCTCCTCGCCTTGCGCCGGGCTTCCTCCGCCTTACACGCCGGCAGTTATCGCACCATCGAGACCGGCAATCCCGACGTCTTTGCCTACCTGCGCGCGCGTGGCCCCGAGCACTTGCTGATAGCGCTTAACTTTGCCGATCGCCCCTGCCAGCTCGATCTACGGCACATTGCCGCCGAGGGCGTCGTCGCCGCCTGCACCGCCATGGATCGCACCGGCCATGTGCCCCTGGCGGCCCTCGACCTGCGCCCGCACGAGGGTCTGGTAATTGATGTGCTGACCCTATAATACGATTGCATAGCGTTTCTCGAAAAGGTTGATCTGCAAGACTGGCGGCACGTGCGCCGCGAGACACACGGCGCAGGAACCTGAGCGGGCGGGGCGGGTTTCAGACCCGCCCCGCTGTGAAAAATCCGTCCGCCGCCGCCACCGCAATCGCCCGCCGCGGATCAATCACCCGCGGGCCGTGGGGGTTCAGGCGCAACAACGCGCAATCGCCAGCACGCAATTCCAATTCGCGTTCGCCATCAAGCGCCAGCACTGCCGGCTGATCGCGGCACACCTGCACCACGTCGCCGGGCGCCAACACCCGATGCGCAGCGACATGCACCGTCTGCATCAGCCCTGGCGCGACCGGCGCGCACACCGGTTGGCCGGTTGCGGCTAGATGCAGGTAAAGCCCGTGGCCCGGCGGATAGTTGCCAGCCAGAAAATTGGCCCCGATCGACGACAACCCGATATTGCCCGGCTCGGCGCGGGTGAGCAACAGATCGCTGATGCGCGCGCTATCCCAGATCGCACGCGCAGCGACAAATCGCTCGTCGTAGACGGCCACATCGACCAGGGCAATGTCGTCAGGCGGCGCGCCAGCAGGCAGGTTATACTCGTCCTGATCGGCGCGCTGGCGATAGACATCGATCCGCGGCGCGCGCATCACCGCTGCTTCGGCACGCCCGAGCGCTACCAGCCCGGCAGCGAGGCCGGCGGTGGTCGCTTCAATCATCATCGGAAAGACGTTGTTGGTGCCGGTCGAGATCGGCATCAACGGCACCTCGCCGCACCCCTTGGCCACCAGCCGGTTGGTGCCGTCGCCTCCAAGCGTCACGATGCAACCAGCGCCGCGCTCGGCCAAAAGCTGCGCCGCCCGCCGTGAGTCGTCGGGGTTGAACCACGCCAGCATATCGAGCAACGTCGCTTCGATCTGCAAGGGCAGGTTGTCGAGCGCCTTGAGACCGATGCCGAAGCGGTCGGGCATGATCCAGACGCGCTGCACGCCGACCGCTTCTAACCCCAGCAACACCCGTTTGACGATACTGACCTTCTCTTCGTTATCGAAGACCGACCCGTGAGCCACCAGCCGCCGGATGTCTTTACCTGAGGCTGGATTAGCAATGATGCCGGCTATGATCATAGAATTTGCGTTGGAGCCGCACGGCCGCGCGGCTCTACGAAACAACACCTGATCACGGTGCGACCGGCAACGCTGCGCGCAAAAACGCGACGATACTATCAGTCACGCGGGTAAAACCGGGGCTGCCCGGCAGCACCCAGTTGAAATGGGTCATCCCGGGCACTACCTCCAGCCGGCACGAGTCACCGGCGCAGGCGGCAATCGCCTGTGCTTCCGCCAATGGCACCAACTGATCGCGGTCGCCGTGGATGATCAACAGCGGGCGCGGCGTGATCTGATCAGCCACCTCTTCGGGCGCATACTCGATCAGCGCCTCGGCGCTCTCTAGCGGCACCATGACCTTCATCTGCGGGAATTCGGCGCAGACCTGATCGAGAAACGCCCGCGAATCAGGATCGGGTAGCACAATCTCTAACGGATCGACCGTTGCCGAGATGCCGGTGCGCACCCGTTGGCGGCGGTCTTCGTCCAACCGGGCAAGGAACTGCGTCCATTCCCACTGGCGGCGCAGACTGCGCAACCAGCGTGCGCCATTGCCCGGCGGTTCGAGCGCCACCACCGCTTTGACCCGCTCATCGATCGCGGCAGTGGTGATGGCGTGTGCGCCGCCAAGGCTGATCCCAACCACGGCCAATCGATCGGGATCGACCGTGGGCTGCTCGTTAAGGAAAGTGAGGGCAGCCCGCGCATCGGCCACCTGTTCGAGCGGCAACAGACGACCCCGCGGCCCTTCGCTCTCGCCAAACCCGCGATAGTCGAAGACCAGCGCTATATAGCCGGCGGCGTTCAAGACCTTGGCAATATCGGGCATCACCATCGTCTTGAGATAGGTGTACCCGACCAGCAAGACCACGCCGGGCCGCCGTTCGCCCGCCGGCAAGCTGCGCGGCGTGTAGAGCAAGCCATCGAGCCGGTAACCGGCGCTGTAGAACTGCACTCGCTGCAACGGCTGCGCCAGCGTGGCGCGGGCAGCGATGGCGCGCTCCACATCCTCCTTGACAATTGCGCCGCCGGGACCGCTGCCGGTGAGCGTGTTCAGATCAATCCCATGCTCCTGGGCCAGCTTGCGCGCCGCCGGCATAGCCCGCACACCGCCAGCAGGAGCTGCCGGCAGCGGTGAAGCCGGCTTCGGCGCCGCCGCTGCCGGCAGCGCGGGAGTGGTTGTCACCGTCTCGGTCGCGCCGTTCGTGGTTACATCGGCCAGACTCTCGCCGGGGGCGGTGATGTAGGCAATCACCTCCGTCACCGCCACCACACTACCTTCAGGGTAGCAGAGCCGGGCCAGCGTGCCGCTGGCCGGCGCTTCCACCACATTCGTAATCTTCTCGGTCTCGACCTCGGCAATCGGTTCGCCCTTCTGTACCGCTTCGCCCTCGCGCTTGAGCCAGAGGTTGATCTTGCCCTCTTGCATACTCAAGCCCCACTTGGGCATAACCACCTCGGTAGGCATGGCAACTCCTGCAACAACAGCCCACCGAGTTAGCCAAGCGTCGCCCGTGCGGCCGCGACTATGCGTTCCGGCGAGGGCACGTAGGCGTCTTCGAGCGTCGGGCTAAACGGTACCGGGGTATGGGGCGGCGTCACCAGCTTGACGGGAGCATTGAGGAATTCGAGGGCCTGCGTCGCCGCCAGCGTGGCAATATCGCCAGCCACACTACAACGCGGGTTATCCTCATCAACCACCACCAGGCGGCCAGTCTTGCGAATCGACTCGAGCACGGTCGTCTCGTCAAGCGGCGAGAGCGTGCGCAGATCAACCACCTCGGCGCTGATCCCTTGCTGAGCCAGCCGTTCAGCGGCTTCGAGCGCGTGCAACACCATGCGCGAAATCGCCACGATCGTCACATCGCCGCCCTCACGCTTGATTTCGGCCTGGCCGAGCGGAATTACATACTCGCCTTCGGGCACCGGCCCCTTCATATCGTAGAGCAGCTTGTGCTCGCAGAAGATCACCGGATCGTCGTCGCGGATGGCCGCCGCCAGCAAGCCTTTGGCATCGGCAGGCGTCGCCGGCGCTACCACCTTGAGGCCGGGGAAATGAACGAAGGTCGAGTAGATCGAATCGGAGTGCTGGGCGGCGGCGCGGAAACCGGCGCCGATCATGGTGCGGATCACCAGCGGAATGCGGGCCTTGCCGCCAAACATATAGCGCATCTTGGCGGCCTGATTGACGATCTGATCGAGGCAAACGCCCATAAAACCGATGAACATCAGCTCGACCACCGGACGCAGGCCGGTTGCCGCCGCACCGACACCGGCGCCGACAAAACCCGACTCGGTGATCGGCGTATCGCGCACGCGCTGGCGGCCAAATTCATGCACCAACCCCTTGGTCACACCCAACACGCCGCCCCACGCATCGAGATGGCTCTCATCTTCACTGTGTGACGCGCCGGTCACATCCTCACCCATCAGGATTACGGTTGGGTCGCGCCGCATCTCAAGGCGCAACGCCTCGTTAATCGCCTCGCGATAGCTCAAGGTGCGTACCGCCTCTTCAACCATTGCCGTCATGGCGTCACCTCATCGTTGAGTAGCAACGGAGAATCTCCGCCGGAAATCCTGGATCAAAACCTAGCGATGCACCGGAACTGCCGCCTCCTGGAATGGCCAGAGCGCCGCCATCGGATACTCGACATAGACATCGGTGAGCAGCTCAGCCGGATCGGGCATCGGGCTTTCGGCGGCGAACCGCACCGCATCTTCGATCGCGGCGCGAGCGCGGACGTCAATCTCATCAAGCTCAGCCTCAGTTAGCAAACCCTGGGAAATAACGGTCTGGCGGAAGCGGTAGAGACAATCGAGCGAGCGATAATGCTCTTCCTCTTCGCGAGTGCGATAGCGGATCGAGTCGCCCTCAAAGTGGCCGTAGTAGCGATACGTCTGCGCCTCGATGAAGGTCGGCCCCTCGCCGCGACGCGCGCGAGCAATCGCCTCGCCGGCCGCTTCGTAGACGGCAAAGAAATCGAGGCCGTCAATGGCAATGCTCGGCATGCCAAAACCACGCGCGCGGGCGGCGATGTCCTGGCCAGAGACCGAATAGCGGGGCGATGTGGTCTCGGCGTAACCGTTATTTTCGCACACAAAGACCACCGGTAGCTTCCAGATGCCGGCCAGATTGAGACCCTCGAAGGTTGTGCCCTGATTCGAGGCGCCATCACCGAAGAAGCAGACCGTCACCTGATCGGTGCCTTTGAGCCTGGCGGTCAGGCCAGCGCCGCACGCCAGCGGCGGGCCGCCGCCGACGATCCCGTTCGCACCGAGCATGCCCCTGTCAACATCGGCGATGTGCATCGAGCCGCCCTTGCCTTTGCAGGCGCCGGTCGCCTTGCCGGAGATCTCGGCCATCATCGCGCGCAGATCGACGCCTTTGGCAATACAGTGACCATGGCCGCGGTGGGTGCTGGTGATGAAATCATCATCGCGCAGATGCGCGCAGAGGCCAACCGCGACCGCCTCTTCGCCAGCGTAGAGGTGAACGAAGCCAGGGATCTTACCGGCAGCAAAATCGGTGTGGAGCCGATCCTCGAACTCACGAATGAGCCGCATGCGCTCATACGCCCAAATGAGCCTGTCCCGACTGATCTCCATTGCGTTTTCTCCGTTCGCCAATGAACGACAGCCTGTATCCGTAGCTCGCCAATGAGCCTGTAGAGAGCATCAAGCTGAAATTGAGACAGCCAGGTCAACCCCAACGAAGGGGCGATTGGAGGTGAGTCCTGACCAGGGGCGACCGGTTATATTTTGTTCGGGAATGTATTTGATATCTATACTATACCGATTCTTATCTGGACGTGTCAAGGGTAATCGTCCTGGATCGAACGGGGGCATGGGATGGGGGCGATAGAGACTTTTGGGGGCAGGTATTTGAGGTCAGTCATCCCTATCCGGTATCGTGAGGTGTACCCATGCCACCATGATGTCAGGAGGCGTTATCGGAATGGATGCGCTGCGTGCCAACCAATCCGCCGCACCTCAGCAAACCCCGGGCGACGGCGCTGCCGTGGTGGAGTTTTGGCACTGCCGTAGCCCGGTCGCGCGGGCGCTTGACAGTGGCGCCGTTCCTGGCGCTGCTGCTGACGCGCAAGGTCGCTCCCGTTGCACAGTGCTGGTGCGACTGGTGCGTCGAGGCCCTGCGCCAGGCCTGCCGGCAGCGCCAGGCCCTCGACGCGACGACCGGTTGTGTCCCCTTCCTGGCCTGGATCGTGCGCCTGTGGCAGGGGAACCGCCTGGCGCTGACCCTGGATGCGACCACCCTGGGCGACCGCTTTGCGGTGTTGTCCGTCTCCGTGGTGTATCGGGGGAACGGCAGTCCGGTCGCCTGGGCCGTGCTGCGGGCCGGACGCAAAGGGGCGTGGCGGCGCGAATGGCTGCGGCTCCTGCGCCTCCTACGGCCAGCGATCCCGCGCGCCCGGACGGTGGTGGCGCTTGCCGACCGGGGCTTGTATGTTCTCAGGTGTAGGGTTTTTCGGCGCATGCTCGCGTCGCATGCGCCATCCGGGGCATTCGGACGCCCAACTTCCCCCCCCCGCGCGGGAGAGGGGGCGGGGGGTGAGGATCGTAAGCGCATTGGAATGCAAAAACCGCTTCTCGCTCGAAAAACCCTACACCTGAAAACCTGAGTCCTCCCGGTTTTTTTCAGACGCACACGCAAAGGGCGCACACCGCCGCGATCAAACGACTGGCGCCAACCTATCGGCTACCGGCTGTTTTCACATCAGGCAGTGAAGCCGCACATCGAGCTGAACGCTCACTGCGTATCGCCAGGCCCCGGTGTGCGGTACATAAGCGAACCGTGTTGCTCAGGACCCCCGAGTCGGAAATGAGCACCACCCTGACCGCTTCCAGACACCCGTGCTCAATCCACAATCCACAATCACAGGTGGCAACTCAGTACCGGAGGTCCGTATCTATGCCATTGTTGCCGTGCATCCTTGCCCTGCATCGTCGCCGCCGGAACGCCTTCCAGGTGCTCGCCGCCGTACTGGCTGCCCTGGCCTTTCTGCCGCTCCTGATGGTTCTACTGCCGCCACGACAGGTCGCAGCTCAGGGCGTCCTGCCCTCTGGCAGCGCCGTCTCCACCGGCGCCGTTCCGTGCCTGGCAGCCCCGACGTATGCCGTTGCCCGCGGCGACGACACGATCTTCGAGCCGCGCGCCAACGTCAATGCCATTCTAGAGGTATCGCCGTCCGGTACACGCGCCCTCGCCCCGCTGGGCCAGCGTCCACCGGGCAGCCCGGCGAGCGCGCGCGTCCAGAACGGCCTTGGCGCCGTCTACGGCCTGGCCTACGACGACGGCGCGCTGAGCGGCGCGCCGCGCCTCTTCGCCGCCGCCCATCTCCGCCGCTTCACCGCCTTCGGCCCCGGCGGTCCCGGCGCCATCTACGCCATCAACCCCGTCACGGGGGCCTGGTCGCTGTTTGCTTCGGTTCCCGGCAATCACTGGGAGCGCAGCGGCAACGATCGCGACGACAGCGCCACCACCGCGCGTACCGGCACAAGCGGCCTCGGCGGCATCGCCATGCATCCCGAAGGGCGCCATCTGTTCATTGTCAACATCTCCGAGCGGCGCATCGAGCGCCTGGATGTCACTACGGGCGCCTTCCTGCCACCTCTATCGCTGGCGGGCGCCTATGCCGCCATCGGGCAGGATACTACGGTGACCTACCCCTTCGCGATTGCCTTTACGCCGCAGCCGGTCAACGACGCCCCGGCCATGCTCGTTGGCTTCACCAATCGCGATACCGCCACCGTCTTTGTCGCCACCTTCTACCGCACCCCCGGCGGGGCGTGGACCTGGGGCGCCTCCCTTACCCAGAACCTTCGCAGCGGCGCCATGCTTGATCGCCTGGATGGCACGTCCCTTTCCGAGATCATCATTACATCTCCAGCCAATGGCATCGGCGGAAGCGGGGCCGCCTGGAACCCCTGGGTGGACAGCGAAGGCGCGATGGCGCGCGTGAACGACACTGTTGCGCACCCGCAGCCTGTGCTGACCGACCTGACATTTGCCCCGGATGGGCAGACTCTCTTCCTTGGCATCCGCGATCGGGCCGGCGACCAGCTCTTCTTCCGCAGCCCACCTCCAGGCGGCTATCAGGTTAGCTCCCAGGGCGATACGCTGGCCTACCGCTGGACCGGCAGCGGTTGGAGCCTCGTAAGCGTCTCTCGCACCGACCCCCTCAACCGCGCGTCTGGCGATGGCCGCACCTGGCCGGCTCACCGCTATGATGCCTTCACTGACAACCTGCACCAGTTCGCCGTGGGCGCCACGCCGCCCCATACCGAAAACCATATGGGTGGCCTGGCAACTCTGCCCACTGGAGCGGATCCCGCCCGGGCTCAGGTGGTCGTGACCCAACTGTTCGGCGTCAATCAGGCCGCAGTGAGTTTCTACGCCGGTAGCGGCGGCCAGGAAAGCGCTTTCCAGACTATTGTCGGCCATGCCACTCCCACCAAAGCCGCCGCCCTGGGGGATATCGAACCCCTCTGTACCTACGCCTACGTCCAGGGCGTAATCTGGGAGGACGACAACCGGGACGGCGTTCGCCAGGACAGCGAGCCACGCCGCGCGAATATTCCCGTCGAACTGACCGACGCCGCCGGGACGGTCCTGGCAACGGTCGCCACCGATGGCCAGGGGCGCTACCGTTTCGCCGCACCGCCGAACCGGGATCTGCGCGTCCGTATTGCGCCAGCGGCCTTCGCCGCGGGCGGCGCGCTCCCCGGCGCCACCTACACCACGCCCAACGCCAGCAGCGATCTGAGCCGCGACAGCGACGCCGGGCCGCAGGGCGTCATCCTCGCTGGAGTCGGGAGCAACCTGCTCAATGGTTCACCGCACGACCGCGAAGCCGCCCGCCTGGCCCGCCAGGAGGATCGGCGCACCCTGGACATGGGCGTCCGCGCCGGGCTGGACCTTGCCATATCGCTCACTGCCCCGGCCCAGGCGCGCTCCGGCGATCCATTTGCTTACGATGTTACCATCCGCAATCTGACCACGACGAGCAGCGCAGACAATGTTCAGATCATTCTGAGTCTGCCCCCAGGTCTGGAGCGCCTCGATGGCGGCATGCCGGTTATCTGGAACGTTGGCGCGCTTGGACCAGGCGATGCGCGCGCCTACCGCGTCCGGGTTCGCGCCCCGCGGCCGGTCTCGCCGCCATCGGTCACCGCCATGGCCCGCGTCACGACCACCACGCCCGAAACCGATTACAGCAACAACGAAGCCGTTGCCGCCACCACCATTCAGGCGCCTGACGTAGCCGTGGGCTTCTTCACTCCTGAGCGGGTACTGGTTGGAGCGCCCTTCTGGGCGCTCCTTCAGGCCGGGAACTGGAGCAGCGACGCCCTCGCCCGGTCCGACGACGCCGTGGTCACCGTCTCGCTCTCCAGTGGCCTGGTCTTCGATGATGACGGCCAATCTATCCGCACCTTTAACCTGGGCGCGCTCGCTCCGGGCGAATGGCGCAATCTCTGGCTGCCCTTACGCCCGACGCTGCCCGTCTCCGACCCGGCAGCGCCGCCGCTCGTGACCATCAGCGCCCGTATCACCACGACCACCCCGGAGTGGACCCTGCTCAACAACCAGGCTATGGCCGCAGTGGCTATTGTTGCCCCCGACCTGGTCCTGACCAAGGCCGCCCCGCCGGAGGCGCTGGTCGGAGCCGAGCTGACTTACACTCTGACGGTGCGAAATCGTGGCAGCACCGTGGCCTGGCAACCGCGCCTCAGCGATCCGTTGCCCCGCGGAGTGAGCTTCGTGAGCGTGGATCATCCGGCCTGCACCTACGACGCGCCCACCCACGCTGTGCGCTGCGCGTGGAACGAACACCGCCCTGATGAGGTCATCGCGTTCCGTATCACCGTTCGCCCGACGGTGGAGGCGGAAGAGATCCTCCAAAACACGGCCACGGTCACAACGAGCACTGCCGGTGATCCGCCCGGCAACAACAGCGCCACCGCGACCACGCGGGTGCTCTTCCCTGACGTGGCTATCAGCCTGGCGTTCAACCCGTCCCCGCTGCCCGTAGGCGAATGGGGCGACCTGGTGGTTGCCGCGGTGAACCGGGGAACGGGCACGGCCTATGATCCAACGATTGAGGTGACCATAGACGACGGCGCGACGCCGGGGACTCTGCCCTCCCAGTGTCGGGCCACCGGGCCGGTCAGCGTCCGTTGCACCGCCAGCGATCTGCGCCCGAATGGCAGCCAGGTCTGGACGCTGCGCATTCCCATTCGCCTGCCGGCCACACCTGCTGACGCGAATAATTTTCCTGCCGATGCCATCGGCGCGCGGGGAAGCATCAGCACCAGCACGCCCGAACGACCTGCGGATCGCGCCAACAACACCGCGGCAACGACTGCGGACGTGATCCGTCCCAACGTCTACGTTACGGCGCGGGGACCGGCGGCGATCATCGGTTGGGGCAGCATCTTTGCCTATGAAGTGGACTACGGCAACCTCTACCGCCGCCGTCCCGACCTGACCCGCGCTGCGATAGGCGTAACCCTGCGTATCACCCTGCCACCTGACGTGCAGTTCCTCCGCGCCACTATTACCCCTGGCCGCAAGAATGGCCGCGTGCTGGAGTGGGACCTGGGCGACCTGGCGCCACGCTTCCGCTCATCCCAACCCCTGACCCTCGTGGTGCAGACCAGCGTACCAGCGGGCCGGCACCTGCGCATGGAGGCGGTCATTGCCACGGTCACTCCGGGTGACGACCCGGCGGACAATCGCGCCGTCGAGGAGACGCCGGTCGATCCGCCGCCGACCATCGAACAGGGCCAGGCGCGCCTCCGTCTGGCGATCAACTCAGAGTTTGATCCGCTGACCGGCGGCGCCAATCCGACCGACGCCATCTACCTGACCGAAGGGACGCGGTTTGCCTGGCCAGCGGGGGAGACTCTGCGCTTCACGCCGCGATTGACAGAGCTTGTCTTTCCCAATGAGTGGGACCCGCTGCTGCTCTTCCCGCACTACGAGTACCGGGCCAGGGTCACTGGCTGGCGCGTCACCGGCTACCAGGATGACCGTGGCATCTGGCACGACCCGCGCGCGGGCGCCGGAACGATGGGCTGCGCCCAATCACCAACCGGATTGCCGGGCTGCATGCACGCCTACCTCGGCGGCGCGACCCTGGACGAGATTCGCGCCAACCGCTCGGTGCGCGAAGACGAGATTGCTCGCCAGGCGCATGTCTACTGGAGCCACGCGCCCCTCCCGCTGTTCAGCGAGCGCAGAGGGCACGCCTACGGACTGGAACGGCTCGCGCCCGTCGGCATCCGCGTGGCGGTGGATGCCGAGGTATGGATCGTGAACACGGCCCCCGATCCCGGTGACCTGTGGGACGGAGAGGCGCCGGAAATACCCGTCGCGCCCCTGCCACCGCCGCAGCAACAGGTCTACGAAGAGACGTTTACGGTGCATCTGGTCGCCCCGCGCAGCGTCGTAGGGCCGGGGAGCGTGCCGCGTTGAAGTACGTGGCGCCGCGGTGGTCCGCCGCGGGTGGCGCCCCCCGCACCCCCGGGCAGCGGCGCGGGGAACGCCGCGGCGGTCCGCCGCGAGGGGGCGCCCTTTGCGCCCCGCCGGCAGGGGCGTGGGGAAACCCGGTTTCCCCATCCTCATAGCCGGCGTCGGGGCGCCTGACACCCCCGCGGGCCATAAGAACAGGCAAGAAACCAAGGAGGAACAACGGATGGACAACCTGACACGAGACTGGCGCTGGCGGCGCACCCGGGGGCAGGCCCTTGTTGAGACGCTGCTGGCGCTGCCGATCCTGCTCTTGCTGGTGCTGGGCTTGATCGGCCTGGGACAGATCCTGCTGGCCAACTACACGGTCACCCAGGCGGCGCGAGCCGCGGCGCACCAGGCGGCCATCGCCGGGGGCGGCAACGCTGGCGAAACCGCCGCGCGGCATACCGCCCGGCAGGTTATCGCCGCCGGAGTGGGAATGGAACCTGAGCAGGCCGCTGTCACGGTGACATGTGCAGCCCCGTGCCGGCGCTACGCCCCGATCAGCGTCACCGTGCGCTACCAGGGAGAGTTCTGGGCGCCGCTGCCGCCGCTCTTCACGGCCTTTGAAGTGCAAGCGGAGGCGGTGCGGGCCGCGGAACGCGACCAGCGGTAGATCGCGCCGGAGAGGAGTTCCTGAAACCAAGGAGGAAGCATGCGACGCAGAGCGATGGACTCGCGGCGCGCGCCGGGTCAGGCGCTTGTGCTGGCGGCCCTGACGCTGCCGGTGCTGATGGCCTTCGTGTTGCTGGTGGTGGAGGTGGCCGAACGCTGGATGCAGGTGGCGATGCTTGAAGACGCGCTGCAACAGGCCACCCGCTCGGCAGTGCAGACCATGGACTACGCCGCCTTTGCCCGCAACGCCACGAGTCTGCGAGCACGCACGGCCTGTGTGCAGGTGCGCCGCACCGACGCGGCGGCGGCCCCGTGTCGGGCCGTCATTGAGCAGGCGACAGCCTATTTCGGCGCCAACCTGCGCGGGGTGCGCGGCCTGGCGGAGGACCCGGAGGCGCTGGCCGACCGGGTGACATGGACCGTCCTGCCAGCGGGGGGCACGTGCCGCTACAGCAGCGCGCAGGTATCCCCCGTCACCGAAGCGACGCCGCTCCTGTGCGCCGAGGTGCGGCCGGTCTTGCAGGGCATCGTTGGCCGGGGACAGTTTACGCCCCTGATTGTAGCTGGAGAGACCCTGGAACCGATCCGTTGAGATGGAGGAATGACACCATGACCACTCTCACCCCCACGTCGGCCCCGCTGAGCCAGGCTCTGGCCCGCAAGCGCGGCAATCCATTACCCGCGGTGTTGCTCGCCTGCGGGCTGATTGTCGCCGTAACCTTCGCGGTGCTAGGCTACCTGGAAAGCCAGAAGACTGAGACCGTGGTCGTACTGGCCCGTGACGTGCCCTATGGCCGGCAGATCACCGCCGAGGACATCAGCGTAATTGAATTGCCGCTCCACCGCCCCGCCCAGCTTGCCGGCATCAGCGACCCCGCCGCCGTGGTGGGCCGCTACGCCGCGCGCGACCTGGGCGCGAACGATCTCGTTCAGGCCCCCATGCTGCTGGATGAACCGCCCACGCAGCCAGTGTATCCCAGCGGGCAGGCGCTATCGCCCAACATGGTGCCCATGCCCTTCTCGACGGCAACCATCGGCCCGCTCACCCATCGCGACCGGGTGAACATCGGCTTCAACGACCGCAGCGGCGCTCCAGATCTGTGCGACCGGGCGAAACGCAGCGCTGCGGGAGACGCCCCCTCGCTTGCGCCATCCACCGGCAGCAACGCCCAGCCGCGGCCCTATGCCTGCCGCCTGCTCAGTTCGGTGCGGGTGCTCTATGTGGACGAGACCGCCGGAGTGGCCTATCTCGAACTGACTCCCTACCAGGCCCACACGATCTGGGCGCTACAGGCGGCCGGTCTCGAGTTGTGGGGCGAGCGGTACGGAGCCGCCTCCACCCCGCTTACCAGCCTTGATCGACTCGACATTGGCCAGGTGAGCGCTGAACGTCTGGACGCGCCACCAATGGACGATCCCGCGGCGAGCGCGACGCTCCCCGGAGCGAGCAGCCAGGTTCCCGGAAGTCGCCAGCCATGAAGCTAGGCAGGCCGTGGCTGCGCACACTCAGTATGCACCGGGATGAGGAATGAGGATTCCTGGGAAGATGCGGTCTTCCTGGATCCACCCATCAGGCAGGAGGTGGGGGAAACCCGGTTTCCCCAATCCCGTCTGAAGCGGCTATTTCGTCAGGAGAACAACGATGCGCCACGATGACCTTGACGCAGACATTGCGCTTCCATCCAGGGAACCACCCCGTCATGACCCTGGCGCCATTACGGCTCTGGGCAACGAACTGCGGAGCTATGTGCGCAGCGGCCGCTTGCGAGATTGCTGGAACCTGCCGCCCGAAGAGGTGTTTGACCTGGTTGGGGTTGGCGGAGACCTGATGGAACACGAATGGGCGCGCGTGGACTGGTATGGCCCGCTGGAACTGTGGCGCGATCCCGAACACGAGGTCTCCGACATCCTCTACAACGGCCCGCCCGGCGACCCCTTCTTCGTCGTCCAGCGCGGCGCGATGCTCAACACCGGGGTGACGGCGCACCCGGAATGGATTGCGTGGACCCAGCGCCAGTTGCTGCTGCGGAGTTTCCGGCTCGAACCCTATGAGGACTGGCCCGCGCCAATGATGCAGGGCGTGGCCGATGGCCTGCGCTTTGCCATCACCCGGCCGCCGGTTTCGCGTGATGGGGGCAGTCTGGCTATTCGCCTGCTCCCCGAACGCTGGCGCACCCTCGACGATCTGGTGCAGGCCGGGATGCTCACCCGCGAGGCCAGCGACCTGTTGCTGGAGGCGCTCGCCAGCGGCGCCTCGGTGCTGGTTGCCGGCCCAACCGGCTGCGGCAAGACGACGCTGACTGCGGGGTTCACCCAGGCGATCGGGCAGCGCATGCGGCTGGTGTTTGTCGAAGATGGCGGTGAACTGCCCCGCGCGCCAAACAGCCTGCACATTGAGGTGACCGAAGAGGCGGCTTTCAGCCAGGCGGTGAAGTTCGCCCTGCGGCAGAAGCCAGGGTACATCATCGTGGGAGAAGTGCGCGGCAGCGAGGCTATGGCCATGCTCCAGGCCGCCGCCACGGGGCATCCCGGCATCGGCACCATCCACGCCGGCAGCGTTCAGGGGGCGCTGCGCAACCTGGAGCGCATGGCCATGATCGGCCTGGCGGCGGAAGCCAGCGGCGGCGGGCAGGCGGCGGCCCAGATCGTGCGCGGGCTGATCACTTCGGATGTCGTCAGCTTGATCGTGGTGCAGATCGGCCGCACGCCCCGCGGGCGCCGGGCCGTGATGGCCATTGAGGAAGTGCTGCGCCAGGGCGCCCAGGGGCAGAGCGGCGACGTGTTTCCCACCAACCCGCTCTTCCGTTACGACGCCCGCGCGGATTGCCTGGTACGGGTGGGCAACGTCAACGGTGCCTGGGGGTTGGGTCGCCTGTAACTCCGGGCGGGAGAGACGAAGCACCCCTCCCGGGCAACCTCTCTTTGAACGCAACTTCCGACATAAGCGAGCAGGTCCATTCGTGGAGGATGGCACATGGAACTGGTGATCTTTTCGGCCATGGACGGATTGCAGGCGCAGCTCGAGCAGTATGGCGATCTGGCCGTTCTGGCCCCTTCGCGGCTGGAGCAGGTGGTGCGTTTGCTGGAAGACGACCGCCC
This sequence comes from Chloroflexaceae bacterium, assembly GCA_025057155.1. Classification (NCBI taxonomy): domain Bacteria; kingdom Bacillati; phylum Chloroflexota; class Chloroflexia; order Chloroflexales; family Chloroflexaceae; species Chloroflexaceae bacterium. The sequence continues at coordinate 57,866 of JANWYD010000007.1, read as the reverse complement.
GCCCGAGGCGCTATACCTCGACGACACACGTCCGGCGGCGCTGCCCGACCTCTGGCGCGTCATCGCTCTGGCGCGTCGGGTGGGCGCGCGGGTGCTGGTGAACTTTAGCGGGCCGACCCGCGGGGCCCTCAACGACGCCCAGGCCGCCGGCCTGCCGGCCCTCAGCGAGCGCGACCCGGCCCGCATCGTCGCCTGGCTCGCCGAACAGTTGCACCTGGGGCGCGCTACGCCCCCGCGCCTGCCGGTGGTCGCCATTGGAGCGGCGAAAGGCGGCATCGGCAAGACCTTCGCCACCTGCGTGCTGGCAGAGGGCCTGCGACGCCGCGGGCTGCGCGTGCTGGTCTGGGATAGCGATATCTCCAACCCCGGCCTGGTGCCGGCTTTTCGCATCCCCTCCAGCGCGCCGTCCTACCTGCACCTGATCCAGCGCGGCCCGGCCCACTGGGGGTCTGACGGCATCCGGCCGTTTATCTACCAGCCCGAACATACGCGCGGCAGCGAGGCAGGATGGGGCGCGATCGATTTTCTGATCGGCTCGCATGCCGTGGCGCGGGCCGAGAATGACGTGCGGCTGCCCGACTGGCAGGGCTTCTACGAGGGCGTCGCCCGTCTGGAGGGCTACGATCTCGTGCTGATTGATACCCCGCCCGATTACCTGCGCCGCCCGTATGCCACCCACGTGCTCCAGCGCGGCGGCGCGGTGGTGCTCCCCGCGCCGCCCGGCGCACGCGAACGCATGGGCGTTGGCCATCTGCTTGATCATCTGCGCGAGCACGCCCCTGAACGCCTGGAGCAGTGCATGCTGCTCTTCATGGCCCCGGAACGAGGCGTAACGGTGACGGTCAGGGAAGTGGCAGCGCTCTTTGCCCGGCGCTACCCGCAGGTGAGCAGCCTGGGCACGCTGCCCCGCGCTCCCCGGCTGGCCAGTCTGGCCGATGAGCACGACGGATACATCTCGATGCTCGACATCGGGCCGCACAGCCCGTTCACCGCCGCCGTGCATCAGGTTGTGAACACGCTCTGCGAGCGGCTGGGGCTGAAACCGACCCTGCCGCTGCCGCGTTCGAGCTTCTGGGCGCGCCTCAACGCGCGTTTGCGCGGCGAGCGCGCCCTGGCGCAGCGGTTACCCGCCGTCGCCTGAGTATGCGTCCGGCCAGTCCTGACGCCGGAATTCGCGGCAGGTACAGGGAAAACAGCTTCCCTCTTCTAACTGGCTATGTTCAATCGGAAATCTAAAATCGGCAATCCAAAATCGCTTTACGCCAGGAGTTGACATGTCCACATCCACCCACCGGCCCCTGCTGGTGATCGAAGACGGCGGTCTCGCTGCCCTGAAGCCAGAACCAGCGCGCTCACAGGTCCCCGGGCCGCTCAATGACCCCGCGATGCTACAGGCGGTCCGCGATGCCCTCCGCGACCGCATCAGTGCCGAACTGCTCGACCCGGTGGCCCCCGCGGCCACCCGGAACCCTGAGGTCTTGCGGGTGCTCCGCGCCGAGATCGGCGCGCAGAGCGAACGGGGCTACGGCCCCCTGCGCGTTCTCCCGACTGACGAACGCAGCCTGCTGCGGCTCTTCCAGGACGCCCTGGGCTGGGGACCGGCCCAGCCCTACCTCGACGACGAGCGCGTCCAGGAGGTAAAAATCATCGGTGATCTAATCATGGTGCAGGAAGAGGGCGGCGACTTTACCATCGCTCCCGAACGCTTCGCGAACCCGCGTGAGGCCCTCGACCGGGCCTTGCTGCTCGCGGCGCGGCTCAACGTGCCCCTGGATCGCTCCCATCCCCAGGACACGTTGCCCCTGGCCCATGGCACGCGCATGCACGTCACCATCCCGCCCTGCACGCCCGAGGACACGGCGTTGATCTGCATCCGGCGGGGGCGCCGCCACGCCTGGCGCCTCGATGACGTGCTCCAGCGCGACGTCTGTAGCTCCGCGGTTGGCGAGTTGCTGCGGTTGCTGGTGCGCGCACGCTGCTCGTTCCTTATTGCCGGCGAGACCGGCAGCGGCAAAACCGCTCTGCTGGAGGCCATCGTCAATTCCTGGCCCGGCGAGCCGCACGTCATTACCATCGAGGATAACACCCTGGAGATCAACGTTCGCCACCGGGCCTGGACGCGCGAACTCGTTCAGACGGCAGTCGAGCGCGGGGCCTTCGGGCGCGCCGCCCGCGAGGTGCTGCGGCAGACGCCCTCCCTTGTCGCGCCGGGCGAAATCCGCGCCGAAGAGGCCGGGGCCATCCTCGCGGTGGCAGTGAGCGGGCATGCTGTGGTCACGACCATTCACGCTCGTTCCGCCGCCCGCGCGGTGCAGCGGTTCGCCGACTGCGCGGCCATGCCCGGGGCCTACATCTACGAGGGTCGCCGCGAAAACGCGCTGGAGGATTTCTGCGACAACTTCCACGTGGTCATCCATCTGGAAAAAATGGCGGGCCGGCGCTACATCAGCGAGATCGCCCTCCTCGACGGCGTCCAGTTCAGCGGCGAGCGGCCACGCCCGCGCCTGATCGAACTGGCCCGCGCCGTGGTCGAGGGCGATGCGCTGGCCTGGCGCGTCGCCGCCCGCGTCGCGGGCCAGAACCTGCTCTGGAACGGCTCCGAGCGCACCCCCGAAGCGCTGCGGCGCCGGTTGGAGTTGCTGCGTCTCCAGACGCCAGCGCCGGTTGCCGCTACCAGCCAGGCGGCAGTGGAGACCAGTGTGGCTCGCGCCGATACCGCGACGAGCGCTGGCGAGACCGGGCAGGCCCTGGCAATCCTCGAACGGGCCTGGCGCGACCGGCGCGACGACCGGCTGGTTGCCGCCGCGCAACGGGCTATCCAGACCGACCTGGACCTGGCGCAACGGCTGGCCGGGCAGGCTCTGGCCGCCGAAGCAGCGGTGCGAGAGGCGCTGACAGCCCGCGACTGGACTGCGGCGCGCGCCAGTTACGCGGCCCTTGCCGCTAACCTGCCCCTCTTCGCCGCCTATACGCCCCCGGGCGGCTGGACGGCCCTGGAAACTCTGATTGCCGCAGGTGAGGAGAACGACCGGCTGGCCAGCGAGCGCGTCGCGCAGGCCCGCGCGGCCCTGGAGCGCGCGCGTCCCCGCGATGCCGCCGACCTGCTCGCGCCGCTCGACGCGGGCCATCTCTCGCCGCCGCTCGCGCTGGATCTGCTCCGCACACGGCGCGAGGCCCTGCTGGCCCTGCAAGCAAGCGGAGAAATCGGAGCGGCGGCCCTCGCCCCGGTTGAGGCGGCTATCAGCGCCCTTGAGGAGAGGAGGAACGCATGAACCCGCTTACCACCCATCCCCAATCGGCCTGGCTGGTGACGGCAACCGCGCCGGCCCTGGCCGCCGCGGCGATCCTCGTCATAGCCTTGCTGCTGCGCCGCCCCCTGGCCCTTCTCGTGGCCAAGGCGCGCTACCGCAGCCAGCGATCGCGGCGCCACCTGACCGTCGCGCCAGCGCTGGTATGGACGCCTGAGACCCTCGCGCCCGAACGTCTGGTGGCCTGGTGCCTGGGGCTTGCCCTGGCGCTCGCGGTGACCCTCGCGCTGATCGCGCCCCTGCATCTGGCCCTGTTGCTGGGCGCGCCCCTGACGGTCCTGGCCGGCTGGGGGCTGCTTGTCGCCGCGGAACGCCGCTACGTGGCCCGATTGGATTCAGAATTGACGGCGGCGGTGGGGCGCCTGGGCGCGCTGCTCAAAGGCGGGGCCAGCCTGCGCACCGCCCTGGAGCAGATCGTCGCCGAGCTGTCTCCCGGCCCTCTGCGCGCCGAGTGGAGCTTCCTGATCACCCGCCAGGGGTCGCCCCTGAACGACGGCATCGCCACTCCTCAGCAGGTCATCGCTGCCCTGGCCGATCAGACCCCCTCGCGCCGCCATGCCACCCTGCTCAACCACCTGGGAGCGGCGTCGGGCCAGCCCCTCGACGTGCTGGCCCGACGGTGCGAAGCGGCCTACGAGGCCCTGCAGGCTATGGAGCGACGCCGCGACGAAGTGGCCACCGAACTGGCCCAGGTGCGCTACAGCGGCATAGCAGTCGGCCTGGCCGGGATCGGCATGGCGCTGTACCTCGTCTGGAGCCAGTGGGAGCGGGTCGTGCAGGCTTACTCGACCCCGGCGGGCGTGCTGGTGGCGCCGCTGGTGATAAGCGCCCTGGGACTGCCGATCATCGGCGGGGTTCTGCTCGCCCGTTTTGAGGATGTTGACTATTGAGCCGTGCTTCGCCATTCGCGGATGAGCGGAGGTATGGGGAAACCGGGTTTCTCCACACCGCGCTAAAGCGCCGCTCCTCTTCCCCTCCCTCTCTGCCGCAGGTGGAGAGGGAAGGAGGACAGGGGGGGTGAGGACCACAATACCTGGAGGAAGTGCTATGCCCGATCTGCTAATTGTACCCGGCGCGCCCTGCTGGCTGCTGTCAATGGCTGGCGCGCTGCTGGCGCTCCTCGGCCTGACGTTGAGACACGACGCTCTGGCGCCCGCGGCGGCGCTTGTCCGCGCCAGATGGCTTGATACGACCGGGCGGCTCGTCGCCGGCCAGATTGCCGGCGGCGCTGCGGCGACGCTGCTGCTCCTCGCCGCCGCGAGCGGCGCGCGCGGCGCGATGCATGCCCTGCTCCTCTGCGGCGCGCTGGGAGCCTATCTTGGCCTGGGGTGGCTACTCCCTCGATGGCCGGAGCGGCGCCGCCAGCGTGAGGCCGCGGCTCTGCGCCGGCTCACGCCGGGCTTTGTCGCCTTCGTGCGCGTAGCCCTTGGCAGCTTTGAGGCGCCGATCGAGATCATGCGCCGCTATGTAGCGCGCCCATATCCCCGCCTCGCGCCGATGCAGGCCCTGGTCAGCGAGGCGTTGCAACGAAGCGCCGATCTGCGCCTGCGCCCCTTTGCCGCCCTGGCCCACGTCGCCCGCGAGCGCGGCTGCCGCGAACTGCTCGATGTCGCACGAGCGCTGGCGCAGGCCGAAGCCGAGGGTGGCTCGGTCGAAGAGGTGCTGGCGGCGCACCAGGCGACGTTGACCTTGATCCTGCAAGGGGAGTTCAAGCGCGCTATTCGGCGACGCACCCTCTATCTGTTGCTGATGGTCGCGATCAGTCTCGTAGTGGGGATTCTGATCAACCTGCTCTTCGTGATGACCGTCGGCGGCAGTTTGTTCACCCGCCTGGGGTGACGCCCACCGGCGCTTCGCCAGCCGCGGCGACCCGCTCGCCCGGCGCGGCGACCACGGGCCGCCGCGCCGCCAGGAGCGCCGCGCTCGACAGGAATCCAAGCAGCAGCATGCCGTACAGCTTGTAGGAGATGCCCAGCAGGCTCAATACGCCCGTCACCGTTCCGTTGAAGAACGACCACTGGTTGCCGTAGGCGATCAGCGCGAAGCTCAACCCCAGCGCCAGCATGTACCCCAGGGGCGTCCGCTGTCCCCACAGGCGCAACAGCATGGCGGCGAAGGGGATCACCAGCAGGGTTTCGTAGTGCATCCAGGCCGCCGGGACGCACAGGACCATCAGCAATAGAAAGAGGCCGTACTGCAGCGCGAAGGCCGGGCTGCGCCGGTCGAACGGGATGAGAGCCAGGGCGCACACCGCCAGCGCCACGCCTGCCGACAGCGCCATACCTAGCAACCGCAGCGTCTGGTCCTGAAAAATGGTCGCCGACATGGGCGAGGCTGCCAGCCGGGCCACGAAGCCCGTAAGGGTCTGGTTCTCGATCCAGGCCGTAGTGCCGCCGATCTTCGGCAGCACGTCGAAGAGGTAGACGCGGTGCATCTCCCAGCCCATCACGGCGACGGCGATGCCATTAAAGAGCAGCATCCCCAGGACAAAGCCCCACAGCCCGGCCCAGCGGCGTTTGAGCGCGAAGAAGACCAGCAGGATGACCGGATAGAGTTTGAAGAGCGCGCCGAGGGCCACCAGCGCCCCTGCGAGGCCATCGCGTTCTTCGCGCAGCGCCCAGAGCGCCGCGGTCAGCACAACCAACAGCACCAGGTCAATCTGCCCGAAGGCGATCGTGTCGGCCAGGGGGCGAAAATTGAACACGATCAGCAGGGCCGCCGCGCTCAGGGAGATCAGGGGGATGCGCCACATGCGCAGCCAGAGCAGGGCCGTGGCGATGATCAAAGCGACGTTCATGACGCGGTGAGCCACGAGCACGCTCTGGCCATCAAAGGCGCGCACCAGGGGTACGAAGAACATCCCGTAGAATGGCGGCACCTTGAAGACATGGCCGAAATGATTGGTCGCAACCGCCTCCAGATCGTAGAGCGAACCGCCATGCACCCAGGCGCGCGCGCCGCGGAAGAGGATCCAGAAGTCGGGCGCCTGGCGCGTGAAGGCGTACCACAGGCTCCAGCTCAGGTGAATCCCCGCGGCGCCGGCCAGCACCACCAGGGCGATCTGCGCGCCGCGGATTCGCCGTTCCCTCGGAGGCAACCGGCAGCCCCGCAACGCCCACCAGAGCGGCCCCCCCAATCCCAGCGCGCCCGCCAGCGCCACGCCGACCCCGACCGTCCAGGGCGAGGGGCCAAGGGCGGTAGCGCCGTCCCAGACCATGAATTGCTGGTAGAGAATGGCCATCCAGTAGGCCACGGCCAGCACGATCGCGGCGTGCTCGCCGACGACCAGCAACCGGGCCTCTGATTTACCGGGGGGCCGGGAGTCTGCCGGGGCCAGCGGCACGATAAGTCGGACGATCAGCACCCCCAGGCAGGCGACGATGGCGATCGCGGCGAAGTGCCCGAGATAGGGCAGCACCTCCAGTGGCCGCAGAGCCACGCCCAGAGCGATGAGGGCCGCACCGGCGCAGGCGCTTGCCAGCGCGAGTCGGCTGCCCGCTCCGGCGAGACGCAGCGTGGCGTAGGCGAGCGCGCCGGCGCCGAGCGCGCACATGGCGAGCCATAGATCCGGCAACAGGGCGCCGCGTAGGGGCATGAGCGTCGCGTCGAAGACCACCACCCCCAGGTGACGCCCGTCGCTCGCGATGAGGGGCGCGTTGCTCTGGAGACGCGCCTTCACCACCCCGCTGACGGAAAGGCGCGACGGCAGCAGCACCTGGTAGTTCCGCGGCAAGTAGCCGTGTAAGACGAGCGAGGTCGCCTCGGCATCGTCAATGCTGAGCCTGACGACCAGGGGAACTGAACGTTCGGGGCGGCTATCCAGCAACTCCAGTTCTAGAACAGAGGGTGCGCCAGCGGGCGGCCGGGGCAGGCGCAGGGTCGAGTCCCCATCCGTCCAGCGCATGGAACGCCCGCCCAACTGCTCCGGTTCGTGGAAGCCCCGCGCGAACCGGTGGTCGTTGCCCCCTACGTCAATCGTAAGGGGCCACACCGCGGCAGATGCGGCCCACAGGAGCGCCAGAGCGATAGCGGCCGCCAGAAAAACACGGAGCGCCTCGGGCAATGACCGGGCGATCACGGTCTTCCTGGCCGGTGGATCAGATGCGGCTTTCATCATACGCGGAGCAAGCCACCCTCACTGCGTGCTGGCCGTCCGATTATAACGTACTCTCGCCACGCTATGACACAGCTTCGCGATTACCGTGGAGCACGGGCGCATGGGGGAAGCCGGTGCGCCCTTACCGGCCGCACCTGTCGGCGTCGGGGAGCGGGCGGCGCGCTTCCTTCAGCAGCCAGAGAATCACAGCCCCAGCACATCGCTCAGCAACGGGTACAGGGAACTCTCGCGCAGCGCGGCCGGATCGATCGTTCCCGCGTAGACCTGATCGGCCAGGGCCCGCTCCTTGACCGCGACCAGCTCGCGACCCTGGACGCGATTGCGGAACGCGGCATGTTTGAGCAGCAGGGCCGCCTCGTTACGCGGCGCAAGCCGCCGGGTAAAGATGCGATGCGGCACACGCGCCTCCAGGCCAAGACCATCGCAACGGTCAAGCAACTCGCGGTCAATCTCCTGCCGGTAGAGCGCATTGACGGTGGGCTGATCGCGGTAAAGATCGCGGTAGTAACTAACCGGATAGTTTCCCAGCCGGGCCAGTAATTCGTTGATGCGTATCCAGTGGTGCTGGTTGGGAATGTGCAGATAATCCCAGATCACAAAGTCAACCTGCGCGTCAGCGCAGGCCCGCACCATTGAGCGCAGGGCAGTCTGCCGGTCAGTGACATAGGGGATAATAGGCACGATTGCCACCCCCACCGGCACGCCAGCGCGCTTCAATTCGCGCAGCATTTCCAGGCGCAACCCCGGCGCCGGCGCTTTGCCCTCCAGCCGTTCGCTCAGGTGCGGATCGACGGTCACCAGCGTGGTCATCACCACTGCCAGGCTGCGCTCATTCATACGCTGGAGCAGCGGTTTATCCTCCAGCACCATGGCGCTCTTGGTAAGCAACAGGCAAGGTTGTTCTCGTTCGGCAAGCACCTGCAGCGTCTGGCGGGTCAGGCGGTAGATCTGCTCGGCGGGCTGGTACGGATCGCTCAGTGCGGTAATGGCGATCAGGTCGCCGCGATCCACATCGCGCAGTTCGGCGGCGAGGCGCTGCGGCAGGTCGAGCGGAACGTATATCTGTTCGTTCAGTGGCCGTTCCTGGTAGATCCAGCTATCGCAGTAGGGGCAGCCCAGCTCGCAGCCGGAATAGATGCTGAGCGTATAGCTGGAGAGAAAAAACTCGTTGATGGTTGGCCGCCGCGGACTGAGGGCCGGGCGATCCGCGAGGGTTTCACGAATGTAGTAGGCCATGGGGCACCTGTCGGCCTCGGCGGATCGGATCGAGGCTCGGTTGGATTGTAACAACATCCGGGGAAACCGCAAGGGCGCCTTGCGCCTGTGGCGGTTCAGCTTTACAATCGCGCCGCTATGAGCCATAGCCCGCCGCACGTCGCCGCGATCGTCGTCAGTTACAATACCGCCGCCCTGCTGCGCGATTGTCTGCGCTCGCTACGCGATTGCACGCTCCCCCTGCGCGTGGTCGTAGTAGACAACGCCTCGCGTGACGGCAGCGCGGCGCTGGTGCGCAGCGAGTTTCCCGAAGCGGAACTGGTGGCGCTGGAGCGCAACCGCGGGTTCGCCGGGGGCGTCGCGGCGGGCCTGGCCTATCTCGCAGGCCAGCCTGTTAATGCATGCGCATGTGATCCTGAGAATGCCATTCGTTCCGAATCAATTTCCCGCTTCAAAATCTTTACTCCCTACGCGCTCATTCTCAACCCCGACACGGTGGTGCATCCCGGGGCGATTGAGCGCCTGGTCGCCTTCCTCGAGGCCCACCCGCGCGTTGGCATGGCGGGGCCGCGCCTGCTCAACCCCGATGGCACGCTGCAACCGGCGGCGTTCCGCTTCCCCACCCTGCTGATGACCGCATTCGACCTGTTTCCGCCCGGCGAGGTGCTGCCAGGGCGGCTATACGGCTCATGGTGGCACGGACGCTACCCGCAAGAGCGCGGCGAAGAGCCCTTCCCCATCGATCACCCTCTTGGCGCCTGCATGCTCGTGCGCGCCGAAGTGCTGGCCACTGTTGGCGCCATGGACGAAGCATACTTTATGTATAGCGAAGAGATCGAGTGGTGCTGGCGCATCCGGCAGGCCGGCTGGGCCATCTGGCAGGTGCCAGCGGCGCGGGTGACCCACATCGGCGGCGCGGCCACCGCCCAGGCGCGCTGGTCCATGCTGGTGGCCCTCTGGCAGAGCCGTGACCGGTTCGCCGCCATGCGCGGCCCGGCCTGGCGCCTCGCGGCCCATCGGGCCATCGTGCGCGCCGGTATGCTGCGTCTGACCCTCCGCGCCTGGCGCGCCTACCTCGCCGGGCGCATCGAACGTGACGAACTGCGCGCGCGCCTGCTGGCCTATGGCCGGATTCTTCGATTCTAACGGCGGAACATTGACACGCCCCGGAGACGGCGCACTGGCGCCGAGAGCGCCGCGCAACTCCTTGCATCCGTAACGTTCCGATGCTATAGTAGCAGTGAACCGGCAGCAACCGTTGAGTTGGCGGCCTCAAGGGAATAACGTGCTGGTATTCGAACGGAATTGTCAGATGTATGAGGCGGAGCCAGGGAGATTTCCCGGTGTTGCGCCTGTGCCGCTGCCCCTGGTCACCGGCAACGCTCGCCGATGGCACGATGCGATGACTGGCGCTGTCGAGCCAATGAGCCAGACGCGCCCGCGTAGTCGTCGCGCTCCGGCTCGCGTTCCGCGACCACTGGCGCCGCAGGTTAGAGGCGGCGCCCCGATGGGCAGCCCCGCGCCAACCCCGAAGTATCTCCCGCCTGCCTTACGACCTACAGTACAGGAGCAGATTAACAACCAATGTACGAGCAACGGCGACCCGACGTCGCAGTCTTCATTGACTTCGAGAACGTCTACGTTAGTGTCCGCGACAAGCTGAACGCCAATCCGAATTTCGAGGCGATTATGGACCGCTGCGGCGATCTTGGCCGCGTGGTCATCTCTCGAGCTTACGCTGACTGGTACCGCTACCCCCGCGTCACGAGCGCCCTGTACGCCAACGCGATCGAGCCGATCTACGTGGCGACCTACTACTACGACAAGGATATGGGGCGCACCGGCCGGGCAATCAAGAACAGCGTCGACATGAATCTGTGTATCGACGCGATGAAGACGCTGTTCACCAATCCAAATATCAGCCGGTTCGTGCTGGTTACCGGCGACCGCGATTTCATCCCGCTGGTCAACAGCATTCGCCAGCAGGGGAAGGAAGTCTATATCATCGGCATCGGCGGGGCGGCAAGCACGCACCTGGCCCAGAGCGCCGATGAGTTTTTGTTTTACGAGCAACTGGTTGGCAAAACGCCCAGTGGTTCCGCCGCCGCCACGGCAATTGCCAGCCGCGCTACTGAGCTGAACCGCAGTATCGAAGCGGCGCTCGAATCGCCGCGCGAACCGGTCGTTGACCCCTCCGCGTCGCCGGGCGCGCCCGCCGCCGAACCCGACATCTACGATGTGCTGGTGGAAGCGATCCACCTGGTGCGCAAGCGTGGCTATGTCTCCACCCTCGGTTCGATCAAACTGGTGATGAAGGAGCTTATGGGCGGCGACTTCAAGGAGAGCCGCTACCGCGATCTCAACGGGCGTCCTTTCGCAAAGTTCAAGGACTTTGTGCTGGACGCCGAGAAACGCGGCAAGGTGCAGATCTTTACCAATGGCACCGTCAACGAGGTCTTCCTTCCCGGCGAGGACCCGTATAAGCTCTCCCAGTTCGCCGCCGCCCTCAGCGAGGAACCGCCGGTCGAGCCGGTGGCGGATACGAGCGTTTTCAGCAATGGGCGCAAGGAGACCTCGAGCGCCATCAGCGCCGCGATGGCGGTCGAATCCAGCCCCACGCCCGGCGGGCGTCGCCGGCGCCGGCGCTCGCGCCGCAGCCAGAATGCCGCTGCCCCGGCGGAAGCTCTCGATGTGCAGGCGTGTGAGGCGGATCTCGATGAACTGGAGTATACGCCGCCGCTTGAGGAGGAGGTGCAGGCGCCGGGAGAGGACATCTTCACCCTCGATGAACTCGAGCACGCCGTTGATGATCTCCCCCTCGGCGTTGAACATCTGGCCGAGGAGTTCGTCTCTATCGTCGAGGACGTGACGGAGGAAAGCGACGACCTTGTCGAGTTCGCGCCGCCTGAGCCTGAGGACCTCCTCTCTGAAGTCTCACCCGCAGAGTTCGCTGGCGCGGTGGTGGAGGAGTTTTTGCCGGACGCGCCATCCGAGGCCGCGGCAGAAGCGGTCGCCATAGCCGAAGCAGCGCCCCCCGCAATTCAGGAGGGAGTGGTCGAGTTGCTGACCTCGGCTGAACCTGCCGAGGCCACGGCCGAAACCGCGCATGAAAGCGATGAGGGCGGTGATGCGTTCGAAGCGCTCGAACCGATCGTGTTTAGCGACGAGGAATGGACGATCTTTCGGGAGATGATGGCCAGTTTTAGCCGGCCCGTCTCCTTCCAACAGATCTTCGACACGCTTCGCGAACGGCGCAAGGAGCATAATCTGGTCCGTACCAATGAGCAGTTGCGCTCAATGGTCAAGCAGGCAATCAACTCCGGCATGCTCGAGCGGAGCGGGCGCGGAAAGCGGGTCTACTATACGCTGAAGGCGGAGTAACCGACTGCTGCTGGAGTGCGTGTGATTGTCAAGATCTGCGGCCTGCGCCGCGCTGACCACGCCAGCGCCGCCGCGGCCGCCGGAGCGGACTGGATCGGTCTGGTCTTCGCGGCGAGCAAACGGCGGGTGAGTGTAGCCGAAGCCAGCGCCATCGCCACGGCGTTGCGCGAGCGCCCCACTCCCCCGCCGTTGCTTGCCGGCCTCTTTGTGAACGAATCCCCTGCTACGATCGCTGCTGTCGCCCGCGCCGTGGGTCTTGATCTGATCCAGTTGAGCGGCGATGAGCCGGTCGAGTACGCCGACGTGCTGCCCCTGCCCGTCCTGAAGGCCGTGCGCCTTACCGGCGCGCCTGTTGAGCAAGCCTGGATCGCGCGGGCGCAGCGCGAACAGCCGGAACGGCAGGCGATCTCCGCCCGTACACCGCCCCGGGTGCTGCTGCTGGTGGATGCGCACGTGCCGGGGGCCTATGGAGGCACCGGCGCGCCGGCCGACTGGTCGCGGGCCGCCGCGCTCGCCGCCGAGACGCCGCTGATCCTGGCGGGGGGCCTGCATGCTGCCAATGTCGCCCGGGCCATTGCCACGGTACGGCCAGTCGGAGTTGATGTGAGCAGCGGCGTCGAAACCGACGGGGTCAAGGATCCAGCCAAGATCGAGGCCTTCATTGCCGCAGTACGCTCAGCCTAGAACACGCGTCCCGGCGCATGCGATCATCCGCGCCCTGCAGGTCATCGGCGGGGCAGCCCTGCTTGCGCTGGCGTTGCGCTGGGTCTTTCTCCGCGTGCGCCGGGTAGTGCTGCGACCCACGGACTATACTACGCCCCCCATCGGCCCGGACGCCATCACTCCCCGGCAGCGCCGGATTGTGGTGAGCGATCTGCATCTGGGAGGCGGCGACCACCTCGATGATTTCACCGATGATGCGGCGCTGATCGCCTTCCTCGACCACTATGTCTCCGGCGAACCTACGGAACTGATCCTGGCGGGGGATACAATCGAATTTCTCCAGGTGCGCCTGCCCGACCTTGACGATGATGAATACAGTGACGCCGCCGCCGCGCGGCGCATTGAGACGGTGATCCGCGCTCACGCCGGGGTGTTCGCCGCACTGGCGCGCTTCGTCGCCCGACCCGACGCGCAACTTACGCTATTGATCGGCAACCATGACTTTGAGTTGCACTACCCTGCCGCCAAGGCGCGCCTGCGCGAGGCCCTCGGTCTTGCGCCCGACGACCCGCGGCTGCGCTTCGGGGTGAGCTACCACGGGGGCGGCATCTACATCGTGCACGGCAATCAGTTTGACGGCTGGAACCGCTTCGTCCACTTCGACGGTGTTACCGAGCCGTTTGAGGTGGTGCGCGGCACCCAGATGGTCAAAGAGGTGATCAATGACCTGGAGGACGAACCGCTGGCCATCGCCCCCTTGATTGACAATGTCAAACCTTCCTCGGCGCTGTTCTGGTACCTGCTGGCGCTGCCACAGTTGCGCACGCCGGCGGCGCGGCGCTTTCTGGCCCGCGGGGTGGCCGGCTTCCTGCAAGTGGTAGCCTGGCCCGAACCCCACCAGATGCCGATCACCGGCGAAGGCCCCGGCGGCATGCTCAGCGCCCCGGCGCTGCGCGGCTTCTGGCGCTGGACGGCGGGCATCCGTCGCGGGCGCGTGGCCCGCCATCGTGAAGTGGCGCGCCAGGTGGGCATGGTCGCCAGCGCGGTGGAACCGCCCGGCGAGATGATTGACCAGGTGCAGAGCGAAGCGACCCGCCAGGCGGCGCGCGAGGTGCGCGCCTTCAACGACCGCTGCGCCCGCGAAATGCTGCGCATCGCCCGCAGTCCCGCCCATCGAGACGATACGCTGTTCATCTGTGGACACACCCACCTGGCCGGTATTGTGCCCCTCGGTATGGGCCAGTACTATATCAATACCGGCACCTGGACCGAAATCATCTACGATATTGCCACCATGCGCCGCCAGGAACAGCGCTTTCCCTTTCTTGAGATCACCTATCCCGATGGCCCGCAGCCGCGGGCGCGCCTGCTGGTGTGGATCGATCCCGAAACGCCGCCCCAGCCCTGGCGCGAAGGGGCGATATTGCGCCTGCCCCGGCACGGGCCGCGGCCAACCTCGCAGACCGCCGCTGATCGGGTATAATGGGGAAACGTTTCGCGCCTGTGCTTCCGGTCTCGGCTTGCGGGCGCGCGCTATGCGCCCGTTCCAGTCAGTCAGGAGGAAAGCCTATGAAGATCCTCGTTCGCATTCTCGGCGTCGCCGCTCTGGTCGCGCTGGCCGTGGTCATTGTCCGCGCCATTCGCCAGTACCGCGAGGATAGCGTCTTCGATCTGGCGCCCGCTCCCGCCAGCGGCGACGGCCAGCGGCGTAGCATCAGCCCCGAACTGCTGAGCATTCTCGCCGATCCCGGCGACAAGGGCCCGGTCGAACTGATCACCGATAGCAACGGCAAGGAGTGGCTGGTCAATCGCCGCAACGGGTACCGCTACCCGGTTGAAGATGGCATCCCGATCATGCTGCTCGAAGAGGGCGAGAAGAACAAGGACGAGAGCCTGATCCAGCGGTAAGGCAAGGTTCAGACCTGAGCGTTCCAGCTTGACAGTTGCTCCATCGTTAACCGGCCTGTGGAGGTGTGGGTCCGACGGTCAAGCTTATTTGAAACGCGCCTGGGAAAGCGAGTTCACGTGCATGGCAATCGCGCCTGAGGCTCAGCGGACGGGCCGCTTTGGCCCCTATGGCGGGCGGTATGTGCCCGAGACGTTGATGCCCGCCGTAACGGCCCTGGAGGAGGCCTATGCGGCGGCATCCGCCGATCCGTCGTTCTGGGAGGAACTGACCCATCTGCACCGCACCTACACCGGGCGTCCCACGCCGCTGAGCTACGCCGCTCGGCTGACTGCGCACTGCGGAGGGGCGAAGATCTACCTCAAGCGCGAGGATCTGGCCCACACCGGCGCCCATAAGATTAACAACGCCCTGGGCCAGGGGTTGCTTGCCCGGCGCATGGGCAAGCGCCGGGTGATCGCCGAAACCGGAGCGGGCCAGCACGGCGTCGCCACTGCCACGGTTTGCGCCCTGCTGGGTCTGGAGTGTGTGGTGTACATGGGCACGGAAGACATGGCCCGGCAGCGGCCCAATGTCTTCCGCATGCGCCTGCTGGGGGCCGAGGTGCGCGGCGTGGAGAGCGGCTCGCGCACCCTCAAGGACGCCATTAATGAGGCTATGCGCGACTGGGTGACGAACCCCGATAGCTACTACCTCCTCGGCTCGGCTCTCGGCCCGCACCCCTACCCCGCTATGGTGCGCGACTTCCAGAGCGTGATCGGCCGCGAGGCTCGCGAGCAGATCCTGGCCGCCGAGGGCCGCCTGCCCGACGTGATCCTGGCCTGCGTGGGCGGCGGCTCCAACGCCATCGGCATCTTTCACCCCTTCCTCAACGACGCAAGCGTGGCGCTTCGCGGAGTAGAGGCGGGCGGGCGCGGCCCGCGCCTGGGCGACCACGCCGCCCGCTTCCTCGCCGCCAGCCCTGGAGTGCTCCAGGGCACATACTCCTACGTCTTGCAGGACGAGGCCGGGCAGATCGCTCGCACCCACTCGATCTCCGCCGGGCTGGATTACGCCAGCGTCGGCCCGGAACACGCCTGGCTCCACGACACCGGCCGCGCGACCTATACCAGCGCCGCCGACGAGGAGGCCCTCAACGCCTTCGAGTTGTGCGCGCGCCTGGAGGGCATCATTCCCGCGCTTGAAAGCGCCCACGCCGTGGCCGAGGCCCTGAAGCTCGCCCCGCGTCTGGGCCGCGACCAGATCATCCTGGTCAATATGTCCGGTCGCGGCGACAAGGATATTTTCACCGTCGCCGAGGCCCTGGGCGTGGCGATCTGAGGCGCGAGGGCTTCGCCGTCCCGCCCCCTCCCGCTATGAAGACCTTTGTCATCCTTAACCCCGCCGCGGGCCGGGGCGCCGCCGGCAGGGCGCGCTACGAGCTGGAACAGGCCCTGCGCCGCGCCGGGGTGGACTATACGCTCGTCGCCACCCATGCACCCGGCGGGGCGGTCGAACTGGCCGCACAGGCGGTCGAGCAGGGCTTTCCCTGCGTCGCCGCCGCCGGGGGCGATGGCACGATCAACGAAGTGGTCAACGGCATCCTGGCTGCCCGCCAGGCCGGCGCGGGCGACGCCGCGCTCGGATTGTTGCCGCTCGGCACCGGCTGCGACTTCGCGAAGATGTTCCCCGGCTTTGATACCGGGGGGCTGCCCGGCATGGCCTACCGCCTCGCCGCCGGGAGAATGACCAGCGTTGACCTCGGCGCGATCAGCGTTGAGAGCGGCGGCCTCGAACTGCGCCGGGTCTTCATTAACGGCCTCGGTGCGGGCATTGACGCCCAGGTTGCCGTTGAGGTGCAAAACCTGCCCCGTCTGACCGGACTTGCCGCCTACATCGTCGCCTCGCTGCGCGCCCTGGCAACCTACAAGCCTGCAGTGATGAGCGTGCGCTATGACGGCAAGGAAGTCCATAAACGGCTCTTCTTCGCCACCGTGGCCAGCGGACGCTGGCAGGGCGGCGGCTTTCTCCTTACCCCCGCGGCGAAGCTCGATGATGAACGGCTCGACCTGTGCATCGTGCCGAAACTGCGCCTCGATGAGGTGATTCGCTACTACCCCAGACTGTTCGACGGCAGTCACGTTGAGCTGCGCCAGATCATCACCGCCACCGTTCAGCAGGTCGAGATCGCCTCGGCTGCGCCCTTCCCCGTGGCCACCGACGGAGAGGTGCTGACCACCAGCGCCCGGCGCGTGTGCGTCGACGTGCTGCCGCGCGCGATGCGCGTGGTGGTGTAGTGGTTGCCGCGCGCGGCCAGTTCTGCTATACTCCGCCCTGGCACAAATGTTTTGCATTTCAGCGGAGTGTCTTTTCTATGCAGTTGCTCTACCTTGATCCCCGCCAGCTTGAGGCCGACCCCGACGGCGTGCGCGAGGACCTGGGCGATATTGCCGGTCTTGCCGCCACCATCGCCGAGCGCGGCCTGTTGCAGCCGCTCGGAGTGGTCAGCGTGGGCGGCGGGCGCTACCGCGTCGTCTACGGCGGGCGGCGCCGGGCCGCCGCCGAACGCCTGGGGCTCGAGAAGGTGCCCTGCATCGTGCTTGACGCCGATGACCCCGATCTCTTGCTGCGCCAGGTGATCGAGAACGTGCAGCGGGAGGATCTGAACGACCTTGAGCAGGCGCGGGCCTTCGCCCGCCTGCGGGCGCGGATTGCCGAAGAACGGGGCCGTCTGCCCGACCACGCACTCGACGAGGCGGTCGGCGCCGCAGTGGGCCTGAGCGGGCGCACTGTGCGCCGCTACCTGGGGTTGCTCGAACTGCCCGACGAGGTGCAGCAGTTGATCCGCCGCCGCGAACTGAACGTCACCCAGGCCCAGCATCTGCGCCGCGTCGCCAACCCGCGCACTCAGGTCGAACTGGCGCGCTTCGCGGTCGAGGAGGGGCTGTCGGCGGCTGAGTTGAGCCGCCTGGCGGCCTACTTCGCCGCCAATCCGAACCTGAGCCTCGAGACGGCATTGCAGGCCCTGGAAGCGGGCGAGCAGTTGCGCACCGGCCCTTCGGGGCCAGAGGTGCAGATCAGTGGCGGGCCGCTGGCGAAAACCAGCGCGAGCACCGTGGAGCGCGAGGAAGCGGACGCCGATCTGTGGGTGGACGAAGCGACGGATGACGAGGCCGGCTCCTACCTGGGCGTTGAGGATGAGACAATCGAAAACCAGCCGCGCAACAAGGCGCGGGTGTTCCGCATCCGCTCGCTGGACCAGATGGTGGATGAGACCGACCGGCTGGCGCGGGCCTACGCCGAGGGCGACGTGGTGAAGTGGGTCAAACACGACGAGGGCGCGCCCTTCAAGTTGCGGCTGCTGCTCAAGCAACTCGAGAGCCTGACCCGCGGCTTACGGGAACTGGCGCGCCAGCAGGGCTGGGAGGTGGAGGAGTGATCGTATTTTGGATTGTGGATTTTGGATTGTGGATTTTGGATTGCGGCGGCGCGTGACGGGTCAATCCTGGGAGGAGCGGCGCTTCGCGATGAGGAAGGCTTCGGCCCCGCAGGCCCGGGCGTAGGCGAGGGCCATATCGGCCAGGGGGCCGTCTTCGCCGCTGAGATAGGCGCGCACGGCGGGGACGAGGGCCAGCGCCGCTTCAGCGATGGCCGGCTTGAGACGCACCCCCGGCCGCTGCGCGGCCAGCACGGCGCCGTAGAGCACCGCGCGGTCGGCTTCACGGGCCAGATCGGCGGGGGTGGCCCCGATCCGGCAGGGAGGTTCCTGGCTCATCGCACGCCCTGAAACAACTCGATCAACTCGGCAATGACCTGATCACGGGCAAGTTCATCGTCGCTCAGGCAATTCCGGGCGTAGCACTGCAGCACCTGATTGCTGACGCTGGCCAGGGCCGACTTGATTGCCGCCACCTGGATGATAATCTCGCGACAATCGCGACCCTCATCAACCATGCGCTGCACGCCGCGCACCTGGCCTTCGATGCGGCGCAATCGCAGCAGAATATCCTCGCGCCGCTCCGGCGACAGGGTGCGCACAGAGCCAGCTTGCGGCTCAACCATGGTGACCTCCTTGTCAACGTGCGGTGTGCAGCGACAGACGCCGGCAGGCGATCGTCCGCGCCGCCTTCTCAGGCGAGCACCTTGTCGAACACCTCGCGATACTGAGCCTCGGAGCGGGAACCGACCAGCCGCCCGACCTCCTGGCCGTTTTTGAAGATGACCAGCGTGGGAATACCCTGAATGCCCAGCCGGCTGGCGTGCTCGATCTCTTCGTCGGTATTGATTTTAGCGATGGTCAGGCGCCCTTCGTACTCGGTGGCGAGCTTATCGAGGATGGGCGCAATCACCCGGCAGGGAGCGCACCAGGGCGCCCAGAAATCCACCACCACCGGCCTGTCGGCCTGGAGCACCTTCTCCTCGAAATCGGCGTCTGTCACTACAATCGGCTTGGCCATTCCGTATCCTCCTTTACGGACCGCCCGCGGCCCGGAACATATCTCCTCCGTGGGTACCCCCACAGGGTACTTCATTATACCGTGCTACGGCGGGCTGTCAATCGCCGGGTTCCCTTGTGCTATACTAGGCTCCGGTGGGTGGGGCAACTCTGCGAGTTGCCCTCTGTGGGTTGCCCTCTGCGAGTTGCCCTCTGCGAGTTGCCCTACCCGGCTGCCCCTGTGTCGAGGTCAGTGTGTCGTTAAGGAGGGAACAATGACCACGATCGGCAAAGATGTGACGATCACCTGGGTCGGCCACGGCACCTTCCACATCACGACCCCTGAGGGGAAGAACATTCTGATTGACGCCTGGGTTGACGGCAATCCCGCCTGTCCCGAGCCGCTGAAGGCCCGCGTGCGCCAGAACCTCGCGGCCATCTTCCTGACCCACGGCCATTTCGATCACATTGGCGACGTGCAGGCCCTCGCGCAGGATACCGGCGCCACTCTGGTCTGCCAGTTCGACATGGTTCCCTATCTGGAATCCAAGGGCATTTCCAATGAGAAACTGGTCGGCATGAACATGGGCGGCACGGTGAGCGTGGCCGATGTGTATGCCACCCTGACGGTCGCTCATCACTCCAGCACGATCTACGAAAACGGCCAGATCATCAACCTGGGCGCCCCGGCGGGCTATGTGCTGCGCTTTAGCAACGGCTTTACCATTTATCACACCGGGGACACCTGCGTTACTATGGATATGCAGATCATCAAAGATCTGTACAATCCTGATCTGGTTATTTTGCCAATTGGCGATCATTTCACTATGGACCCGCGCCAGGGCGCCTATGCGTTGAAATTGATCGGCGCGCGCTACGCCATCCCTGAACATTTCGGCACCTTCCCCGTCCTGAAAGGCACCCCCGAGGCCCTGGCGGAAGCGTGCAAAGAGTTTGGCGTCACGACCGAGATTATCGCCCTTAAACCGGGCGAGTCGGTGGCTTGATGCAAGAGGTTTCGTGGTTGTAACCACACCGGCTCAACCCTCACCCTCCTCTTCACCCGCTCCCTCTCCCGCCTGGCGGGAGAGGGAGGGAACGCGAGAGGGACACGCGCGGCAGGGCGCCGCTCGACTCGCGAGGTGCGGGCCTCTATAGCGTTTCTCGAATAAGGTTGAGCCGTAACGATAGCGGCGCAGGCGCAGCGAGCTACACCGCTCAGTGTCCTCAGCGGATCAAGCATTCCGGTCAGTGCTCTAGTTCAGGATGAGCCTATGCGCCATCTTCCTGTTTTTCTGCTGGTCGCCATTGTGGTCCTGAGCGCGCTGCCTGCGGCCAATCTGCAAGCCCAGGGCGAGCAACGCTGCTTCCGCGAAACCGGCCAGTGCATCAGCGGGCCGATCCGGCGCTACTGGGAACAGAATGGCGGGCTGGCGGTCTTCGGCTTTCCGATTTCACCCCTGCGCCTCGAAACGATTGAGAACTGGACCGGGCCCGTGCAGTGGTTCGAGCGCGACCGGCTGGAGGATCACTCTGCTGAAGGACAGGGGGTGCTGGCGGGGCGCCTCGGCGTCGAGTACCTGGCGCGCCAGGGGCGCCCGTGGCAGTTCCGGCCTCCGGGCGAACCTGTCCCCGGCTGCCGGCTGTTCCCTGAAACCGGCTACTACCTGTGCGGCGGCTTTCGCGCCTACTGGGAGCGCAACGGCGGGCTGGCGCGCTTCGGTTTCCCGATCACCGATGAGATTGCCGAGGTGATTGAGGGGCGCGCGCTCGCGGTGCAGTACTTTGAGCGCCGGCGCATGGAGTACCACCCTGAGAACCGCCCGCCCTTCGACATTCTGCTCGGATTGCTCGGCCGTGAGGTGCTGCTGGGAGGCCCGCTGATCGCACCGACGCCCGCGCCGCCAACCCCGATCCCGCCGACGGCAACGCCGATCCTGCCCCAGATCTTGCTCGACGAACCGGTCGAAGGCGCGGTGGTCAGCAGCCCGGTGCGTTTGAGCGGTCGCACCACCCGCACCCCCGCCGACGAGCGGTTGTTCTACCGCTTCACCGAGCCAAATGGCGCCGAACTGGCGCGGGGCACGTTCCCTGTGCGCGAGCAGCGTTTCTCGCAGTACATCGCCTATACCGCCCCCCTCGGCAACACGGTGATTATTGAACTGAGCGAGGTTGACCCGCGCACCGGGGCGGTGATTGCCAGCACCCGGCGCAGTGTGCGCTACGCACCCACCACCGCCCAGCGGATCACCATTGAACAACCGGTGGATGGCAGCAGGGTCGGCACGCGAGTGCAACTGCGCGGCCGCACCGTCATTTACCCCTCTGAGGGCGATCTGTACGTCACCGTCTTCGACACCCGCGGCACGGTGGTGTACTCGGTCATCGCAACGGTGCGTGGCATCCCCGGCCAGGCAGTTGATTTTGTGATAGACTTTGATCTGCCTGACCAGGGCGGCCGTCTGGTGAC
The DNA here is from genome assembly GCA_025057155.1 of Chloroflexaceae bacterium. Lineage (NCBI taxonomy): Bacteria > Bacillati > Chloroflexota > Chloroflexia > Chloroflexales > Chloroflexaceae > Chloroflexaceae bacterium. Next base: position 36,392 of record JANWYD010000007.1, on the reverse strand, counting down.
CATCGAGGTCAGCGACGTCAACTCGCGCGGCGACCTGCTGGCGCGAGCCACCGTCAATGTCTTCGCGGGAACAGCCTATCCCGCTCCCCGCGCTGCAACCGGGTCGGCGCCGTAACAGAACGTAACATCGTTGCAGCTTCGTTTGAAGGAGGAACCATGCTTGAGCATCTACGGGCGTCCGACCCCGCCATCGCCGCGGCCATCGAGCAGGAGGCGCGTCGCCAGCGCGAGGGCCTGGAGCTGATCGCCAGTGAAAACTACACCAGCCTGGCCGTGATGGAGGCTCAGGGTTCGGTGTTGACCAACAAGTACGCCGAGGGGCTGCCTGGCAAACGCTACTACGGCGGCTGCGAGTTTGTAGACATTGTTGAGCAACTGGCCATCGAGCGGGTGCTGAAGCTGTTTGGAGCGCCAGCGGCCAATGTGCAGCCCCATAGCGGCGCCCAGGCCAACATCGCCGTCTTCACCGCCCTGTTGCAGCCGGGCGACCCCATCCTGGGCATGCGCCTCGACCACGGCGGCCACCTGACCCACGGCAGTCCGGTGAACTTCTCCGGCAAGTGGTACCAGGTCCACTTCTATGGTGTAGACCCCGCCAGTGGACAGATCGACTATGATGACCTGCTGCGCAAGGCAAAGGAGGTGCGCCCGAAGCTGATTACCTCGGGCGCCAGCGCTTACCCGCGGATCATTGACTTCGCGCGCATGCGCCAGATTGCCGACGAAGTCGGCGCGCTGCTGATGGCCGATATCGCCCACATTGCGGGGCTGGTGGCCGCGGGCGAACATCCCAGCCCCGTGGGCCACGCCCAGGTGATCACCACCACCACCCACAAGACGCTGCGCGGCCCCCGCGGCGGGCTGATCATGATGGAAGAAGAACTGGCGAAGGCGATCAACTCGGCGGTCTTCCCCGGCACGCAGGGCGGTCCGTTGATGCATGTGATCGCCGCCAAGGCGGTGGCCTTTGGCGAGGCCCTGCGCCCTGAGTTCAAGACCTATGCCGCGCAGATCCGCCGCAACGCCCGGGCGCTGGCCGAGGGCCTGACCCGTCGGGGCCTGAAGTTGATCAGCGGCGGCACCGACAACCACCTGATGCTGGTGGACCTGACCGGCCTCGGCATTACCGGCGCCCAGGCCCAGAAGGCCCTTGATCGCGCCTGTATCACCGTCAATAAGAACGCCATCCCGGACGATCCTCAGCCGCCCATGCGCACGTCGGGCATCCGCATCGGCACGCCCGCCGTCACCACGCGGGGCATGCGCGAGCCGGAGATGGAACGCATCGCCGGCTGGATCGTCGAGGTGCTGGAGCGCATCGACGACACCGCTGTGCAGGAGCGGGTGGCCGCCGAGGTGCGGGAGCTGTGTCAGGGCTTTCCGGTGCCCGCCGACGCGGTGCGGGTGTAGCGGGGCATCTGGACGAACGACGCTCTTCTCACCGGTCTGTGGAGGGGTGGAGCGCAAAACCACCCGGTCCGGTTTAAGCCTGCTGAGACGCAGCGCTGCTCCTCCACCTCTCCACACCTCCCCATCTCCACATCTCTACATCTCCACAGGACCGGTTTGTGGAGGTGAAGGCCGGATCATCGAGCTAGTTTGAACCTCGCGCGCCCTACCACGCCTCTGATGGCGGCTTCAAGAGCCGCGCCCCGAGGCTCAGGGCCACGCCGAGGGCGCCAATCGCTATCAAGATCAGGCCGACCAGACGCTGCCGCCGGTCGAGCGTGGCGCGCAGGTTCAGGGCGTTGCTCTGGCGCACCGTATCGCCGAGGGCGGCAAACTCGGCGGCGGCGCTATCGGCGGCGGCGCGGGCCTCGGGGTAGCGGAAGGAGCGGGCCAGGTCGCTGGCGGCCTCGAGCCGGGCGCTGGCCTGCAACCCACGCATCGCTCGCTGTTCGTAGATGGCCAGCACTTCGGCCTGGCGCGTATCATTAAGTTTGCCATAGGCGGTGCGCGCCGCCTCGATCAGCGCCAGCGAGCGCTCGTAGTCGGCGGCTTCGAGGGCGGCGCGGGCGCGCTCGGCCAGTTCCTCGGCGCGCATCCCCGCCTGGGCGCGCGTCAATAACGCCTCGGCCTCATCCAGCACATCGGGCGGCTGGGTGTCGGCCTGGCGGCGCAGCCACTCCAGCGTCTGCTGCAACTCCTCCACCGCTGCGGCATAGTTGCCCTGAGCGACCAGGTCGCGCGCCAGGGCCAGATCGTAGCGCTCCAGTGCATTGCGCCGGTACCCCCCGTCCAGGTAGCCGGGCAGCCAGTCGAGCCATTCGGCTTCGAGTTCGGTGGGCGTGCGCCCGTAGACATGCTCCAGGGCCGCGCGATAGTTGCTGCTGCGGGCGCTGGCGCGGAGGAACTCGCGGAACTGGGCGAAACCGTTGCGATCCACCAGAAAGGCCACCACCGAAAGCGTCTGCGGATAGGCCACCTCAGGGGCGCCGTAGATCTGTTCACGGTGGTCGAAGGCGGTCCAGGGCAGCAGGCGGCCCTGCTCGTGCGCGACGCGCAGCATAGCCACCCGGCGTTCCAGTTCGCCGGAGGCATGCTCCATATACTGGGCCAGGCCCTCCTGAAAGCCGGTGTTCAGGCGGTTCTCGCTCAGATCGGCGGCAATGATGTGCGTCAGTTCGTGGCGCACATTGTTGCGGATCTCCACCTCGGTCTGCTGGGCGGTGCGCTCCAGGATGACGACCAGTTCACGGCGCTGGAAGTCGGCATGGGCGATCACGCCCGGCACGTTGCGCGCCGCGGGGTTTACCTGATAGTAGTCCTCGCTGGTAGGATAGAGCCGCAGGACCAGGGGGGTGGCGGTGCGGAAGCCAAAGGCGGCGGCAAGTTCCAGGTAGATCTCGTCAACCCAGGCGGCGTAGCGCCCGGCCTCGGCCTCACTGCCGGGGGCGTAGAGAACGGTGAAATAGCTCGTGGCGCGCTGGCGCCAGGGCGAGCCGGGCTGCGCCGCGGCCATGCCCGGAACCAGGAGCATCACGATCAGCGCCACAAGCAGCGGCGCAAGCAGGCGTCGCAGTCGTTCCACAGGGTTTTCCCGTATGCGCAACCCGCGGGTCGCCCCGGCATTACCTTTCCCCGCCGCGTTCCATCCGGCGTCCTCTACCGCTCTACCCGCGGTTGGTTGAGGACGATCGGCTCTCTCAGTGTACCAGATTCCGCGGGGCCGTGCCGCCAGGAACGCCGCTCAACAATGGGAGGGCGCGGCCCTTCCAAATCCTCCTCTGGCTAAGGAGTCAGTCCGCCGCTGCGCTCCGCTCCGCGCCCTTCTCTCTCCATCGCAGGTGGAGAGGGAGGGGGTCAGGGGGTGGGTGAGGAACATCATTCACCCCGGCCCCCTCCCCAACCCTCCCTCGCTGGGGGAAGGATGCGAAACCGGATAGCAAGGTGGTTGCCATTACCCCCAACCCTCCCTCGCTGGGGGAAGGAGTCCAGCTCCTCCCCCCAACGGGGGGAGGTTGGGAGGGGGGTGGAAATGCAAGGAAACTTCGTTCACCGACTAATTAGCCCGCAGCGTTCGGCGATGCCGGATTTAATTCTTAAAGATCATTCGAAACGATTGATCCGCAGCGATGGCGCGCGAGCAAGCCAGCCACACGGCTCGTTGATCTCATCAATACCCCTCGGGAGCGCGGTAGCGTTCCAGGTTCTGGAAGCGCGTGGTGCGCGGCTCGAAGCGCAGGGGGATCACCCCCAGCGGGCCGTTGCGGTGCTTGGCGATATGGATCTCAGCGATGCCTTTTTTATCAGTGTCTTTGTCGTAGAGTTCTTCGCGATAGATGAACATCACGATATCGGCGTCTTGTTCGATGCTCCCCGACTCGCGCAGGTCGCTCAGCATCGGCACGTGGCTCTGGCGCCCCTCAACGGCACGAGAGAGCTGCGAGAGGGCGATCACCGGCACGTTGAGTTCGCGGGCGAGGGATTTGAGACCGCGGCTGATCTCGCTCACCTCCTGCACCCGGTTATCGCTGCGCCGGCCCGACATCAGTTGCAGGTAGTCAATCATCAACAGATCCACGCCGACCTCGGCGGCCAGGCGCCGGGCCTTAGAACGCACCTCGGCGATGCTCAGGCCGGGAGTGTCTTCAATGTAGATCGGCAACTCTGAGAGCACGCCCATACCCTCGAAGGCCAGGTTCAGCTCATCGCCGCGCAGATTGCCAGTGCGCAGACGCTGCATATCAATCCCCGTGTGCATCGCCAGCACCCGCTGCACTATTTGTTCGCGACTCATCTCCAGGCTGAAGATGCCCACGGTAGCGTTGCTCAAAAAGGCCACGTTGTAGGCCAGCGAGAGGGCCAGGGAGGTCTTGCCGACGCTGGGCCGGGCCGCCAGGATGATCAGGTCGCTGGGCTGCAGGCCGCCGGTAATCGCATCCAGATCGGGGTAGCCGGTGGGCACGCCGACCACTTCGCCGCGCCGCTCCTGAAGGCTCTCGATCTGCGTGAACAACTGGTTAACGACCTGGCCAATGGCCACGAAGTCCTGGGTGCTGCGGCGCTGCGAGACGCTGAACAATTCGGCTTCGGCGCGATCCAGAGTCTCGTCGAGGTCGGCGGTCTCATCGTAGCCCATGGCGGCAATTTTGCCGCCGGCCTCGATCAGGCGGCGCAGCACGGCGGTGCGTTCGACGATGCGGGCGTAGTACTCGATGTGCACCGCTGTGGGCACCTCGGCGGCCAGGTCGCTGAGGTAAGCCAGGCCGCCCACTAGTTCCAGGCGTTCCTGGCGGCGCAACTCCGCTGCGACGGTGGCGAGATCGGGCGGTTCGCGGCGGTTGTAGCAGGCCAGCATGGCCTCGTAGATCAGGGCGTGCTTTTCGAGGTAGAAGTAGTCGGATGGCAGCCAGGGCGCGATGGTGACAATCGCATCCCGTTCCAGCAGGATGGCGCCGAGCGTGGCGCGCTCGGCCTGTAGATCGAATGGCACGGAGCGATCCATAGCTTTTTCCCCTGCTTTTCCACCTCGCTCCCCTGATTTTCCAGAGGCTTTCCACAAGGGGTGCAGAAACGACGATGTGCCACGGCACTGCCGCGGCACATCCTTGAACGGATGTTCAGTTGTATTTTAGCACAGGCGTGTTACAACACGGTCATAGCTGAGAAGAGCAGGAAAACCAGGTGTTGCTCCTGGAGAGCGGGGCGACCCTCCGGGTTGCCCCGCCAGGCTGGAAAGGCTTGCCTGTCGCCGGGCAGGATCAGTCCTACCGGCTGCGGGGACCGTCTTCTGCCGGGTTATGCCTGCTCGGCAGCCGTTTCGGCATCAGACGGGGCGGCAGCAGGAAGACCGCCCTCACCGGCGACCACTACGTTCACCACCGGCTCAACCCCGCTCATCAGGCGCACGGTCACCGAATAGGTTCCGGTACGCTTGATCGGCTCTTCAAGCTCAATCTTGCGGCGGTCCACCTCCACGCCCAGTTGCGCGGCGATCTGCGCGGCAATGTCGCTACTGGTGACCGAACCGTAGAGCCGGTCCTGCTCGCCTACTTTCACGGTAAAGGCTATCGTGCGGCCATTAATGCGCGCAGCGACGGCCTCGGCATCGCGGCGCGCGGCCTCGGCGCGCCGCCGCTGGGCGGCGAGGCGCTCCTCGGCCTGCTTGATCTGGCCAGGGGTGGCCAGCACCGCGTAACCCTTCGGGATCAAATAGTTGCGCCCAAAACCGCCAGAGACGGATTTAATATCCCCCGCTTTGCCCAGGTGCTCAACATCCTGGAGCAGGATGACCTTCATTTTTGCGCCCACAATGCCACTCCTCAAATGCACGGCTCGCAATGCAACGCCGGGTATGATACCACAGCGAGCGGAGGAGCGTCAATGGCGGTCGGACCGGCTGAGAAGCCTACCCGACTTGCCAGATCTGCGCCCCCACCGTCGGCAGAGCGGCGAGGGGCAGCCAGCCGCCCTGCACGCTGGTCTCGGCGCCGCTGAGGAGGTCGCGCAGGCGCGCGCCGTCGGGCAGGCCGGCGTGGCGCACCGGCATAGCGGCCAGGCCATCGTCGCCGCGCCGGGCGACGATGATCAGCCGCTCGTCGGGGGCCTCGCGCAGGTAGCCCAGGGTGTGCCCGCTGGCGTAGAGGAGCTGGAAGCCGCCCTCGCGCAGGGCGGGCGAGGCGCGCCGCAACCGCGCCAGACGCTGGTAAAAGCCCCGCAGGTCATGATCCCACTCCCGTTCGTCCCAGGGCATAGTGCGCCGGCACTCAGGGTCGCCGTCGCCCGCGAGACCCACCTCGTCGCCATAGTAGATGCAGGGCGCTCCGGGGTAGGTGAACAGCAGCACGACGGCCACCCGCAGGCGCCGGGGGTCGTGTTCGAGGACGGTGCGCACGCGGGGAGTGTCGTGGCTGCCAAGGAGGTTGAACTGCTGGATGGCGATCTGCCAGGGTATGGCGGCGCGAAAGGCCGTCCACTGCGCGGCCAGGGCGGCCGTGGGCAGGGGATGCGGATCGCTCCAGGGCTTGCGTCCGGCGCTGCCAAGCCAGTTCCAGACCGGGAAGGTGAAGCCCTGGTAGTTCATCGTGGCGTCAAGTTCATCACCCTGGAGATGGGGCGTGCCATCGAAGAAGTGCTCGCCGAGCAGATAGGCTTCGGGATTCTCGCTCTTGACGGCGCGGCGTATGCCGCGTCCCAGCTTGTGGCCCAGGTTCCAGGGCCCCTGCCGCCCGAGCATATTGGCCACGTCAATGCGCCAGCCATCGATACGGTAGGGCGGGCGCATCCACCGGCGCATCACCGCGTCGGGGCCGGCGTACATCAGGTCGCGCAGGCGCTCGCTGCGGTAATTGAGCTTCGGCAGACTGCGCACCCCCAGCCAGCACTCGTATTCGTCGGGATGGCGGTGGAACGTGAAGAACTCGGCCTCAGGGGCGCGGAGGTCGGCCAGGGCCGCCTGGAACCAGGGATGGGTGCTGCCGCAGTGGTTCGGCACAATGTCGAGCACCAGCCGCATGTCGCGGGCGCTGAGGGCGGCCCGCAGGTCGGCCAGGGCCGCGTTGCCGCCGAAGTGGGGGTCCACCTCAGTGTAATCGGCCACGTCGTACTTGTGGCTGCTCGGCGCAGTGAAGATCGGGTTGAGATAGAGCGCCGTCACGCCGAGATCCTGGAGGTAATCAAGGCGCTCGACGATCCCCTGCAGATCGCCGCCGTAGAACTCGCTGGCGCCGTGGCCCCGGCGCGGCAGGGCGTCCCAGGGCCGGGCCGCCACGGGCCGGCCGTAGCAGAGGTACTCCTCGTCGCGCACATTGTTCGTGGGATCGCCGTCGGCGAAGCGGTCGGGAAAAATCTGGTAGAACACGCTCTCGCGCACCCAGCCCGGCGCCTCGTAGCCGGCGAGCAGCACAAAGTCGTTGGCATCGGTGGGGTTATGCAACCAGACCCCCGCCGCGTTATACCAGCGGTTGCCGTCGCGCGTGCGCAGCACGAAGCGGTAGCCGGTGCGGCGCATGGTCAATCTCAGGCTGGCATGCCACCAGCGACAGCCGTCCTCGATGCCCGCCGGGGCCATGGCCGTCACCGACTCTTCGCCATCGGGACAGGTGCGGAGAAACACGGCCTCGACGGGAGCATCAACAGCAACTCGCAGCCAGAGACGGGCGCTATCGCCGAGGGCCAGGCCCGCCCGCTGCACGTAGCGCGGCGAGCCGTCGTGATGAATGGAATGGGACCAGTCCGGGAGCATGCAGGTGTGTCCATTTCATTGAGATGATGGTCCTCACCCTCCCCCCGGCCCCCTCCCTCTCCACCTGCAGTGGAGAGGGAGGGGGCGCCGAGCGCAGCGCGGCGGGGGAGGGTGAGGACCATCACCCCAGCCCCGCGATGGCGGCATCAAGGCGGGCCAGCGTGCGATCGCGACCGAGGGCGGCGAGCATATCGAAGAGGGGCGGGGCGACGGTGCGGCCGGAGACGGCCACGCGCAGCGCCCCGAAGAGCTGGCCGGGCTTGCGCTCCAGGCGCGCGCACAGGTCACGCAGCGCCGCCTCCAGGGCCTCGGGGGTCCAGGGTTCCAGGTCGCGCAGGGTGGCGTGGGCGGCTTGCAGCATCGCCGCGGTCTGGGCGGCGTCCAGCCCTTTAGGAACGAGCGAAGCCGGGGCGTAGCCCTCGGAGCCGGGCCGCGGCTCACGGAAGAAGAACTCGAGCAGGCCGGGGGCCTCGCTCAACTCCTCCAGCCGCTCGTGGATCAAGGGCACGAGGCGCACCACATAGGCGCGCTCGGCCTCGGAGGGCGGATCGCCAATCAGCCCGGCGGCGACCAGGAAGGGCAGGAGACGTTCCGCGAGATCCTCGGGAGCGAGCTTGCGGATATAGATGCCATTCATATCGCGCAGCTTCTCCGGGTTCCAGCGGGCGGGGCTGGCCTGGACCCGATCGATGGTGAACCGCTCGATCAACTCCTCGCGGCTCATAATCTCGGTTTTATCGTCATAGCTCCATCCCTGAAGAGCCAGGTAATTCATCATCGCCTCGGGCAGGTAGCCGCGCTCCCAGAACCGATTGGTGGCCACATCATCTTTGCGCTTGGAGAGCTTGCCCTTTCCGTCCTGGCGCAGGATCACCGGCAGATGGGCGAAGACGGGCGGTTCCCAGCCGAACGCCTGGTAGAGCAACACGTGATAGGGCGTGGAGGGCACCCACTCCTCGGCCCGCAGCACGTGGGTGATGCGCATCAGATGATCGTCCACCAGATGGGCGAAGTGGTAAACGGGCATGCCGCTGGTCTTGATCAGGACAATATCCTGCAACTGATCGTTCTGTACCGTAATGCCTTCGGCGCCGCGCACCAGATCGGTGAAGGTGGTCTGGCCCGTCAGGGGCGTTTTAAGGCGGATGGTGTAAGGTTTGCCGGTAGCGGCCAGTTCGCGCTGCCGTTCGAGGGGCCAGTCGCGTTCGGGGCCGCGGAAGCGGAAAGCCTTGACGCCGCGCATCTCGGCTTCGGCACGGAGCCGGGCCAGCTCCTCCTCAGTGGTGAAGGACATATAGGCGTGGCCCGACTCGAGCAACTGCTCGCTGTACACCTGGTAGATGCCCTGGTCGAAGCGCAGCGACTGGATGTAGGGGCCATACGGGCCGCCGATATCGGGGCCTTCGTCCCACTCGATGCCGACCCAGCGCAGGGAGGCCATAATATCATCGGCGGCGCCGGGCACATAGCGCTTCTCATCGGTATCCTCGATGCGCAGGATGAACTGCCCGCCGTAGTGACGGGCGAAAAGCCAGTTAAACAGGGCGGTGCGCACGCCGCCAATGTGCAGGTAGCCGGTGGGACTGGGGGCGAAACGCACCCGAACCGGAGGGGTAATCTCAATCATGCGCGGGCTCCGCTGCGGGAGATATCAGACACCCCCATAGTATACCATTTTGGATTGTGGATTTTGGATTTGGGATTGTCATAGAGCGCATGCCGGCGCCACCGGGGGGGGACGCCCATCAACAGGCGCCGGCATTACACATTGCAGGCTAACCGGGTCGCCCCGGGCCTGCGCCCGGAGGTTCGCGGACTTACGCGCCGCGTTCGAGCAGATTCATCAACTCGGGAACGCTTCTGGTCACCGTGAACAGGTGAAAATGTTCAGGCTGGATGAACCCGGAGGCGCGGGCGTGCTCAAAAAACTGGAGCAGGGGCTGGAAGAAGCCCGCGGTATCCAGCAAATAGATCGGCTTATTATGGTAGCGCAACTGGCGCAGAGTGAGAGTCTCGACCGTCTCCTCGAGCGTGCCAAAGCCGCCGGGGAGAGCGACGAAGGAGTCGGAGCGTTCAAACATCAGCGCCTTGCGTTCGCGCAGGGTTTCGGTAACGATCAACTCGCTCGCTTCAGTAAAGCCCTGTTCGCGTTCGAGCAGGGCGCGGGGGATGACCCCGATCACCTGACCGCCCACGGCGAGGGCGGCGCGAGCAGCCACGCCCATCAAACCCACGCTCCCGCCACCATAGACCAGCCGCCACCCACGCGCTGCCACCGCCTGGCCAAATGCCGCCGCGTCGGCGGCGAAGGCCGGGTTCGTGCCGGAATGGGAGCCACAGTACAGACAGATCGAGCGCTTCATAGACGTCCTCCACCGCGGGGCAGGCGCCCCCTGCACGCGCGCAGGCTGGCGCAACAGATACGCTGCTTAAATGATACGGTTCGTATTGTACACCAGGGAGTAATTCGGGAGTGATCGCCGAGAAACACAACCGGCGACAATAGGTTATAATCAAGGAGCTTCCCCCACGGATTCGAGGCAGGCGAACACCCCTTCCGGGAGGTTTAGCGACGTCATTGTCTGCTCAGGACCTTGGCCCGGGGGCGGGAAGGGGCGCCGCGCGACTCCTGGCCGCAGGTTGCAGAGGATAGGGAACGAGGGTTTCCCTGCCACATGACAAGGAGGTCGATGATGCCAAAGTACGTGATCGAGCGCGAGCTTCCTGGAGCGGGCAAGCTCTCGGCCCAGGAGTTGCAGGCCATCTCACAGAAATCGTGCGACGTGCTGCACGGCATGGGGCCGCGGATCCAGTGGCTGCACAGCTACGTCACCGACGACAAGATCTACTGCGTGTACATCGCGCCCGACGAAGCGACGATCCGGGAACACGCGGAAAAGGGTGGCTTTCCGGCCAATCGCATCTCCGAGGTCCGAACGGTGATTGACCCGACGACGGCGGAGTAGTTTCGCCCCGTCACCCTGCCCGCGGTTCGGTCGCCGGCCAGTGGCGGCGGGGCCGCGGGCGGTTATGTAGAAACCTTCGAACAGGACTTCAAGATATTTTCTCTGTGAATTAAGGTTTCCCAGTACGTTATTCGCTCTGTAATGTTGAGCTAGATAAAGCATATCCCGCTTGCTAACAGGGTATAGCATTGAATGCGCTTAGGGTGGCAAAAATCAGGCGGACGTCTTTGCCAAACCACTCAGGTGATGCGGGCCTGTAACTCAACTGTTCAGCCGCCTCCTGAAATAGGATTTGTGCAAACTTCGTGAGGTTGGCCCCAAATCCGCCGCATGAGACAGACTTTGCACAAGCTCTGTCTCCTGAAAGGAGACCGCAGACTTTATATTATTAGTTGAACAACTGTGCCGCTCAACTCTTGAAAGGTTAGGGGTACTATGAAGAAGCCTCCTATCAAAGGTCTCTATTACATTACGCATATCAATAATATTCGTTCCATCCTTCAAGAGGGCATACTGTCACACGCTCTCGTGGAAGCGAAAGGCATCGACTATACACCAATTTATGACGCACAAATAGTGAGCAATCGTCAAAAGAGAACAACGCCTGATGGCAAGAGTCTTTGGGAGTTTGCTAATGTTTACTTTCAACCTCGCAATCCAATGCTTTACCGTGTCATACAAGACAAGAAATGATGACATAGTTGTTCTTAGAATTCGCCAAGATTTACTTGCTCGATCAGATATATTTATTTCAACAGGAAATGCAACGACATCAGAAATTCAATCTGCTGAACAAAGCTTGAAGAGCATTTCTCAAATGTGGGATATTATCAACAATGAATGGTGGAAAGAAGAAGACGGTTCCAAGCGCAAAATAATGGCCGAGTGTCTTGTTCCTGATATCATTCCTTCTGAACTAATTGATACAATTTATGTGGCGAATCACACTATAGCTAAGAAAGTAAGGGAATTAATACATCTATTGCAAGTGTCTATTATGCCAGAGTCATACATGTTCTTTCAGCCTAAGCAGCAGCACAAGATCACTCAAAGTCTTTACCTTATCGAAGGGGATATGTTCTTTTCACAAATGCAAACACTTACGATTAGCGTAAACACCGTAGATGTAATGGGTAAAGGGCTGGCGTCCAGGGCAAAGTATCAATTCCCTGACGTTTATGTATACTATCAAGATATTTGTCGCAAGAAAATATTAATGATGGGCAAGCCCGCCTTGTATAAACGTGAAGCATACTTCGACAGACAACTTGCAGATGGTCCTTCAGGTCTTCCAAATCTTAATTCAAACAAGTGATTTTTTGCTTTTTCCAACAAAAAACACTGGAGGGAACGCTCTGATATTATAGGCATTGAGGAGGGGTTGAAATGGATTAAAAATAACTAAAAAGAAGGCATTATATCGCTTGCAATGCCAGCCCTGGGTTGTGGTTTAGGAGGTCTGTCTTGGCGGGAGGTAGACCCTTTAATGTGCAGATATTTGTCGCAATTAGAGATCCCTGTCAGAATTTATCTGCCAAGAGAGCAAGAAGTAACGCCAGAAGTTTTGAAGGCCGATTTTCTGTTAAAGAAATAGCCCTTAAAGCTTGCATTTAAGCCGTTTTTGCACTCTCCGGACAGGCATAGCGCCCAACGGGATGCGACGCTGTGGTATGGGGCATTCAAATCGAAGGCGAACGGCGGAGGCTTACCCCAACCCGAACGCATCAGGCAACAGATCGGCGATGGGCACAGGGCGATCGAGATCGGCTTCGCTGAGGATCAGCAGGGCGGGGGCGAACTCGATGAGGGCCTGCAGGCAGTCGCCGCAGGGGTAGGGCATGTCGGCGCCAGCGCCGGCCACGGCCAGCGCCGTGAAGCGGCGCGCGCCCGCGGCCCAGGCGCTGATCAGCGCCGCCTTCGCCGCGCAGACGCTGGAGGCGTAGTTGGCGACCTCCAGGTTGCCTGCGGCGAAGATGCGCCCGTCCTCGGCCAGCAGCGCCGCCCCGCCCTGCCGCCCCGTGCGCGGCGCATGGGCCAGCGCCGTGGCCCGCCGCGCGGCGTCCAGCAAGCTCGCGAAGTCTGTCATTCCCGCTCCTGCGTCAACCGGTCGAACAGCGCATCCACCCGCGCGTTCAGCGTCGCCAGGTCGCCATCGTTGACGATAAGCTGATCAGCCATAGCAATTGGCCCGCCTTTCTCGATGTGCTCGATCTCGCGCTCGTCGCGGGCCTCGGCCTCGGCCGGGGTGAGAGGCCGCTCGTCGCGCGCGGCCAGCCGCCGGTAGCGCTCCGCCCGCGGGGTATAGACCGCGACGACCACCAGGTCGTCGCCGAACTCACGTTTCAGGGTTTTGTACTCGCTGAAGCTGTACAGCCCATCAATAATCACGGCCGGATGCTCGGCGAGCAGAGCGCGGATCTGCGGCAGGGCGAACCGGGCGCACACGTCCATCCCGTGGGTCGCGCGCAGCTCCTCGCGCACGGCCCGTTCGTGCTCGGGAGTGATCGGCAGGCCCCTGGCCAGCACCTCGCGGATGATGAACTCGCCGAAGCGGATCGTCGGCAGTCCCTTCTCGGCCAGCCGCCGCGTCACCTGGCTCTTGCCTGAACCGGCCATCCCTACGATTGCCAGGACCATGGCTGTGATTCCTTCGCTACGCACCTGGTGTGGTTCTGCGGCCCGGTAGCCCTTGCCTTCGGAAGAGGCTCTGTCCCTGAACTCTCCCCGGTCAGGCCGAGGTTTCGGCCCAGAGGAAGACGATGCGCTCATCGCCGACAATGATCAGGCCGTTGTCGAACATAGCCGCGCTGATGGAGCGCCAGCCGAGCACCTCCTGCCCGTTGATGTCGTAGAGGGCGAAGTCGCCGCTGATGGCCCCGTTAGTGAAGTAGCGGGCGCGGCCCGGCACGAGGTCGAGCACGCGCCGGGCAAGCTCCTGGGCCTGCGCTGGCGGAACGACCTGCACCGGGTAGGCCAGGTCGCCGCCGATGAGATGGGTGAGGAGTTTGACCGCGATGCGGCGAGGTATCTCGACCCAGTGGTCGCCGAGACCCTGATAGCCCAGTTCCACAGCCAGGGCGTCGCAGGCAGCGGCGGGATGGACCGGATCGGCGGCCAGACGGCGCACGGCGAACGTCAGCGGGTAACTCGACGCGCGGGCGCGGTCGAGGTCGCGCGCGAGGGCGGCGATGGCCGGGTCGGAATCGGGCCGGAGATCAGCCATACGGTTGAGAGCGAACGGACCGGGCGCCTGGCGTCACCGCCGTATTGTAGAGGATGCAGGCGGGCGATGCAAACGGACGGGGGGTAATGAACGCGCCCGGCGGCGTAACGCCGCCGGGCCGGCTCTACGCCGCCGGGCCGGCTTCTACGCCGCCAGGCCCAGCGCCGAGGCCAGTTCGGCCAGGGCCTGCCGCTCGAGGTCGCTGACCGCCGTACCGCCGAAGCCGAGGAAGCCCCCTTCCTTGCCGGCCTCGGCAGCCTTCTGGGCCGTATCGTAGAGGAACTGCCTGAAGGCCCGGCCCTCCTCCGGCGAGCGACCCTCGACCAGGGCTATGGCCTGGTTGACCGTATTCACGGCAAAGGTTTTGGCCTCTTCCTTGCTGGAGAACTTCGGCAGATCGGGCTTGATCGCGCGCGCCTCGAGATCGGCGGCAAGATCCTTGACGATCTGAAGCGAGGCTGCGTCTTTGGCGCCTTCGATGATGCCGCTGACGGCGGCGAACATCTCTTTCATCAACCCGATCGGACCGCTGGGATCGGCCATCGAGATGTACATCGCGGTAACGACCGGCGCGAGACCGATGGTTTGCCACTCTTCGGGGGTGAAATCCGACTTCGAGGCCATTCGATTGTCCTTTCCTCCCTTGATGTCGCTTCCTTCGCCATTGCCGCAACGACGCGGCGCGCCAGTGAAAGCCGGAGTATGGCCGTCAGGCGAGCTTTGCAGACATGACGGCGCATATGGCCATTGGGTCACTCGGTCGGCGCCAGACTCCTCCTGAGGCAGGCCCTGACCTCCGCGCAGGGCCCCGGGCTGCAAGACGCCGCCGCCAGAAGGGGCTATCGCATTAGCTCTGCGGTTGCCGTAATGCTACGAGAAGCAGCGAGCCGCGGTGCTATAATGCTCAGGTCATAGCCACACTGTCACCAAGGAGCAACGTATGACCAACGAGACGGGCGCAGGAGAACTGGGGCAGGCTGAGATTGACCGGCTCTGCGCGAATGCGATCCGCGCCCTGGCGATTGACGCGATCGAGGCGGCGAAGAGCGGCCATCCAGGGCTGCCGCTGGGCATTGCCGACGCCGCTTATGTGTTGTGGACCCGCTTTTTGAAGCACAACCCCGCCGATCCCGCCTGGCCGGATCGGGATCGTTTCGTGCTCTCGGCAGGGCACGGCTCAATGCTGCTCTATGCGCTGCTGCACCTCAGCGGCTACGACCTGAGCCTCGACGACCTGCGCGCCTTCCGGCAGTGGGAGAGCAAAACTCCCGGCCACCCCGAATATGGCCTGACTCCCGGCGTGGAGACGACCACCGGCCCGCTGGGGCAGGGGTTCGGGATGGCGGTGGGAATGGCCATGGCCGAACGCTGGCTCGCCGAGCGTTTCAACCGACCTGGTTTTCCCATCGTTGACCATTACACGTATGTCCTGTGCTCCGACGGCGACCTGATGGAGGGCATCAGCCACGAGGCGGCGAGTCTGGCCGGGCACCTGCAACTGGGCAAACTGATTGCGCTCTACGACTCGAACCTGGTCTCGCTCGATGGCCCGACCGAACTGACCTTCACCGAGGATGTGGCCGCGCGCTTCGCCGCCTATGGCTGGCAGGTGCTGCACGTGGACGGGCGCCAGATGGCCGAGGTGGCCGAGGCGCTGGCCGAGGCGCGGGCGGAGCGCAGCCGGCCCTCGCTGATCATCGCCCGCACGGTGATCGGCTACGGAAGCCCGAATAAGGCCGGCAAGCACATCGTCCATGGCGAACCGCTGGGGGCTGAAGAGGCCCGGCTGACCAAGGCCAACCTGGGCTGGCCCCTCGAACCGGCCTTCTACGTGCCCGAGGCGGTGTACGAGCACATGCATCTGGTGCTGGAGGTGGGCGACCGGCGCCAGCGGGAGTGGACCGCGCTCCTGGCGCGCTACCGGACGAGTTACCCGGAAC
Organism: Chloroflexaceae bacterium; assembly: GCA_025057155.1. NCBI lineage: Bacteria > Bacillati > Chloroflexota > Chloroflexia > Chloroflexales > Chloroflexaceae > Chloroflexaceae bacterium. Next base: position 20,576 of record JANWYD010000007.1, on the reverse strand, counting down.
TGGCGGCCCTCTGGGAACAGATGCAGAGCCGCGCGCTCCCCGCCGACTGGGAGGCGCTGCTCCCACCCTTCGCGCCCGACCCGCAGGCTAAGGGCACGCGGGTGGCCTCCGGGCAGGCGCTGAACGCGCTGGCGCCGGTCGTGCCTGGGTTGCTGGGCGGCTCGGCCGACCTGGGCGGCTCGAACCACACCACGCTCAAGGGCGCGGCGCCGCTGAGCGGCGCGAGCTTCGCCGGGCGCAACATCTACTTCGGGGTGCGCGAGCACGCCATGGCGGCGGCGCTCAATGGGATGGCGCTCCACGGTGGGATTATTCCTTACGGCGGCACTTTCCTGGTGTTTAGCGACTACATGCGCCCGGCCATTCGGCTGGCGGCGCTCATGGGCCTGCAGGTGGTGTTCGTGTTCACCCACGACAGCATTGGCCTGGGTGAGGATGGCCCCACCCACCAGCCGGTCGAGCATCTGATGTCGCTGCGGCTCATCCCCAACCTGCACGTTTTCCGGCCCGCCGATGCCAACGAGGTGCGCATGGCCTGGCGGCACGCCCTCGAACGGCGCGACGGCCCGACGGCCCTGGTGCTCACCCGCCAGAATGTGCCCACGTTTGATCGCCAGCGGCTGGCGCCGGCGGAGGGCGCGCTGCGGGGCGGCTACGTGCTGCGTGACGCCGAAGGGGCGCAGGCCCTGCTGATCGCCTCGGGTTCCGAGGTGGCCGTGGCCCTCGAGGCCGCCGATCTGCTGGCCGAGCGCGGCGTCGCGGCGCGGGTGGTGAGCCTGCCCTGCTGGGAGCTGTTCGAGGCCCAGGAGCGCGATTACCGAGAGAGCGTGCTGCCGCCCGCTATGACGGTGCGGGTGGCGATTGAGGCGGGGCGCACCCTGGGATGGGAACGCTATCTCGGACCTCGTGGCATAGCTCTGGGCGTGGATCGTTTCGGAGCCTCGGCGCCTTATCAGGAATTGTTCAGGCGCTACGGCCTCACCGCCCGTCATGTAGTTGAGGCGACGCTGGCCTTGTTGCGCGAGGCATAGAGCGATTTTCGATTGCGGATTGCACTAGCTGGCGCCCTCCTCCAACCCCGACGTCTCGGCGGCCCGGACGGCGGCCGCATATACCTGCGCCAGCGGGATGTTGTGGGCGCGGGCGATGGCGGCGCAGTCCTCGTACTCAGGGGCCAGACCTGCGACCGCACCGTTGAGGAGCTTGCGCTTGACCCGCACCGCACCCCAGGGGGTGGATGCCATCACCCAGTCGCGAGCGGCCGCCTGGCGCTCCACGGGTGACCAGCGCACCCCCAGGCTTGGTGTCTCGCGGAGCATCAGCTCGGCGAGCGTGGTCACCTGTTCCGCGCGAGCCAGACAGGCGAGATGCAGCCCCGGACGGCCCTTTTTCATAACCAGGGGCGCGGCCCAGGCATCGAGGGCGCCGGCGGCGAGCAGACGTTCGATGGCATAGGCGACCCCTTCGCCGGTGGCGTCGTCGAGGTTGCAGCGCAGTTCGTAAAGCGTTTCAGGATGGCCGGAGGAGTTGCCGCCGGTTGCCGCCGGCTCAGCGCCGGAGTCCGGGTACGCTTCGCCGATCCAGACTCGCAGGCCGTTGAGCCGGGGAAACTCCCTGCGGCCCAGGCCATAGCCAACCCTGCGCACGATCATCGGGGGTTGCGTGAAGCGGGCGAGTTCGGCCAGGAGCGCCGCGGCGGTGGGCGTAACCAGTTCGCCGTCACTGCCGGGCGGGGCGGGCAGCACCGGCGCGCCGGCCTCGGCCAGAAGTGCCAGAGTGGCCGGCGCCGGCACGGGCAGCGGGCCGTGCTGCGTCGGCACCCAGCCCCGTCCCAGGGGCAAGGGCGAGGCGTAGACGCGCTCGACCCCCAGCAGGGCCAGCCCGACACAGACGCCGACGGTGTCAACGATGCTGTCAACGGCGCCGATCTCGTGGAAATGCACATGCTCAACCGGCACGCCGTGAATAGCGGCCTCGACCCGGGCGAGGCGCGCGAACGCGCCTATGGCCCAGGTTCCCGCTGGCGAGGGCAGGTCCGCTGCGGCAAGCAGGGCGCGGATCTGCGCCCAGTCGCGCGGAGGTTGGTCCTCGCGTGTGGCAATCTCAAGTCGGGCGCCCATCACGCCGTGGCTGAGGGCGCGTCGGACAGTGAGAGTATACCCGTCGAGACCCAGCCCGTTCAGGGCCGTTTGCAGCGCGGCGACTTCCAGCCCGGCGTCCAGTAACGCCGCGAGGAGCATGTCTCCCGCGGCGCCGTGAAAACAATCGAAATAGGCAACCTTCATGGCGCTAACCCGTGGTCGTGGAGAAAGCGTCGCACCCGTTCGCGGAAGGCAGCAGGATTGCGCCAGGACAGCAGGTGCCCGGCTTCGGGCTCGTACACCAGCCGCGCGCCCCGGATACCCGCCACGATAATCTGCGCCTGCGCGTTCGGCACGAACGGGTCCCGGCCTCCCTGGAACACCAGCACCGGAACGTGGATGGCCTCCAGGCAGGGAGCAACAACGGTGCGCGCAGCGGCCATGAGTTCGATAGCATACTCGACGCCGGCGTTCAGACGCGGCCACCAGTCTTCACCGTGCTGGGCGCGCATGTAACGGTGCCAGGATGGTGACATGTTCGTAGTACTGTGGTGATGGGCGTCCACCGTGGCCGTGGTTACCTGGTAAAAAACGCCATCGAGGATCAGGGCCGCGATGCGGTCAGGGCGATGGCAGATGGCGTTGAGGGCGGTGATGCCGCCAGCGCTCATGCCGAACACCGGCACGGGCGCGTCGAACATTGCGCCGAGGAAATCGGCCATGGCTTCGCCCTGCATGGCAAAATAGCGCGTCGTAAACAGCCCCTCGGGCCGCGCCGAGCGACCGTGACCGAGCAGGTCCACGCTGATGACCCGGTGCTCGTCGGCAAAACGGGCCGCGAGGCGAGCCTGTGTAGCCGCGGTGTAGGTATTGCCATGCAGTAATATCAGCGGCGGGCCTGATCCCGCGTCCAGATAGTGCAAGGGGCCGTGGCGGGTTGGAACGAGGTTCAAGCGATTTCCTCTCCAGCAGGGGCGCGGGGAAATCGGTCTGCCCCGCGTCTGTCCAATCGGCGTCAGAGGGTGTTCCTCTACCTCGCTGCGCCCGGCGCCCCCTCCCTCTCCACAAGAGGTGGAGAGGGAGGGGGCTGGGGGAGGGTGAGGACCTGGACAGCCTATTGTGGGCGATCCTACGCCGGGGCCTTCGCGCCGTCAAGAGGCATTGCCAATCCGGCGCACCGTGACCAGAATAAGGTTTCAGCCGTCCATACTTAGTTGAGAACCTTGCTATGTGCATTGCTTTTCAGCAAGGGATGTTAGGATAGCGCCAGTACGTCGGGCGGGGGTGCGCAGAACCCGGTTTTCCCTCACCCGTACAATAGCCTGTATCCAGGTGAGATCCTAATCTGTATCGTACGCACAAGGAACCTTTCACCAGCGCTAGGAGTCAACAATGAAGGCTGCACCTGGGCGAGCGCTCCTCTTCCTCATCGGAATCTTGCTCGTCGGATGGGGGTTGTTGCCGCGCCAGAGCATGCCTGCCGTGGCAGCGCCGGTGTTGCTCATTACCGAGAGCCCTACTGGAGAGCCGGCCACGCGCACCCCGGAACCACCGACGGCAACGCTCCCCCCGGCCACGGCGACGCCGCCCCCGGCCACGGCGACGCCGCCCCCGGCCACAGTGACGCCGCCCCCGGCCACGGTGACGCCGCCCCCGGCCACGGTGACGCCGCCCGCGACGCCAACCAGCCCTCCGCCACCGCAAGAGGAGGAGCGCCCACGCGATACGCCCACGTCAACGGCAACGCCGACTGCAACCCAAACTGCGACCCCGACCGCGACGCCTACGCCATCGCTAACAGCCACGCCGGCGGTTCTGGCCGATCCGGCGATCAGCAAAGCGGTTGATCCGCAGGTTGGCGTAGTAGGGGCCGATGTTACGTATACGATCGTCGTTTCGAACATTGGCGGCAGTGTGGCAACCGGCGTCGTTGTCGAGGACACGCTTCCCTCCTTCCTGACGATCCTGTCGGCGACGGCTGATCGGGGTGAAGTGAGCGTGAGCGGAAACACCGTCCGGGTGAGCATTGGCGAGCTGGCGCCGGGCGAGTCGATCACCGTCCGTATCGTGGCGCGGGTGACGCAAGCGCCCCGGCCGCCGAACAATCGGAACCTGGCCAGCGTGTCGAGCAACAGTCCAGACGCTAACCCGAACAACAATCAGGCTTCGGCAGCCCTGGGCAGCCCGCCGCCAGCCTCATTGCCCGGCACTTCGTCAGGCAATGACGGGGTGTTGCCTGCCCTGGCAATCATGCTTGGCCTGATGCTGATCGCGGGGAGCTTGCTGGTGCGCCGCAGGGCGCGACCCGGGGCGCGTTCCTGACCTGCAATTTGAAGGGATGAGGGATGACAGAGGCGGCGCGGCCTTTTGGAGCAGAATCCCGGCAACATCCTGTTGTTGTATGGGAGGCTCAAGGAGAGCCGCGCCCTCCTCCGACGTTTTGACATTATCCTTATGCCACTTCCTGTTGAACACCTTGCCCGCGTATCATCGCCAGGCCCCATCAGAACACCATACAGCGCAATCTAAAATCCAAAATCCGCAATCCAAAATGATATTAGACCAACGCCAGGAAACGACATGAAAACGCCCCTTTCAGCCCTCCTCTCGATCGTCCTGGCTCTGCTTTTTGTTGTCCAGGCGCCCGCATTGATCACCGCCCGGTCCGAGCCTCCCGGCCCGCGCGCCGGTGCACTGGCCGGCACAGACGGCGTTACGCTGCGCCTGGAGTGGCCGGAGGGGCCCGGGCCAGCCTCCGCGGCGCCCCCGGCTTCAACACTGGTCGCGCTGCTGTTGCCTGCCGAAGGTGATGCCGCTCCCCGACTGACCAGGCTGCAACAGACGCCGTGGAGCGGCGACGCGCCGGACCGCGCCCCTTTGCCTGTCCGGACCCATCCGGATGGCGAGGTGTACCCGCCGCTGCCGGAGTTTGCAACGCTCCCTGTGGCCGCCGGGCCGATTACCCTGCTCCGCGAAGGATGGCTGCGCGATCAGCGCCTGGGCGTGTATGCCCTCAACCCGGTCTACGTGGCCGGCGACGCCGCGTTCCGGGTGGAAGTGGCCGAAGCGCTTGTTCCCGGCGCGCGCCCGGCTGACATCAGCGCCCTGGCGCGACTGGAGGCGCGGCCCTTCACGACCGGGGCCCCTGCGCCCGACCCGCTGGCCGGCGAGCCGGCCTGGAAGATCACCGTAACCGCGCCCGGCATCCAGGAACTCACCGCAGCGGACCTGGCTGCCGCCGGGCTGAACCTGGCCCAGGCCGATCCGGCGACGCTGCGCCTGCGCTACCGAGGACGCGATGTTCCCGTGGAGATCCTGCGCGCCGCCGACGGCACCCCGGCGGCCCTGCGCTTCTACGCCGAGCCGGGCGATCGCTGGAACGCCGCATCCACCTTCTGGCTGACCGCGGGCCGGGGCGCCGGGGCGCTTATGGCCGTTCGCGATGCCACCGCTACCGACGCGCCGCTCCGCACCACTGCAATTGAACAGGGTATCTGGCGCTCCAATCAGATCCTCGAGAGTCGCCTTCCCGGTCCTGATGGCGATCACTTCTTCAGCGCCGATCTACGCGTGGCATCGCCCCCAAACCCGCCGGATAGCGTGATCGCCGCCATTACCCCCGTGCTCCCGCCGAACGGGCCGCTCACCCTCACCCTTCAGGGCGCAACCCTGCGGCGCGGCGATTTTACGCTCTGCGCGCGGGCCGGCGCGCCTCCCGCCGACCCCTCCTACCGGCCCTGCGCCACCGCCGGGCAGCCAGAAGGCATCGCCCGCTGGAGCGGCCGGGGAACCTGGTCGGAACGGGTGAGTCTGCCGGCCTTTGCCACCCAGGTGACGGTCTGGTTGCTACCTGAGAGAGGCGCCGACCAGGTGCACCTGGACGGCGTGGCATGGGAGGCGCCGGTGAGCCTCGACCTGCGCGGCAACGGCGCCCGCTTCGTGGGCAGCGCCGGGCGCTTCCGCTACCAGCTCGAGGGATTGCCCTCAGGCGCGACGCTGTATGATGTAAGTGATCCGCGGGCGCCCGCGCGATTGAACTTTAGCGGGGCCGCCTTCGAGGACAACGCGCCCGCGCCCCGCACCTATCTGGTCACCGGGCCGGGCACGCTGCACCGGCCCGCGGTAGCGGCCCATGCGCCCGTCACCCTGCCCCGTAACGCGCAGACAGTGTACATCGCGCCGCGGGCCTTTCTCGAAGCGCTTGAGCCGCTCATCGCCCACCGCCGCGCCCAGGGGTGGACGGTGGCGACCGTGGCGGTCGAAGCCCTCTACGATGCCTGGAGCGGCGGGGAGGTGCATCCGGAGGCGATCCGCAGCTTCCTGCGCTATGCCGCCGCAAGCTGGGAGACCGCCCCGACGGCCGTCGTGCTGGTCGGCGATGGCGCCTCCGACCCGCGCAACTACCTCGGACGCAACAACCGCACCTGGATCCCTCCCTACCTGGCTATGGTTGACCCCTGGCTCGGCGAAACGGCCTGCGAGACCTGTTTCGTCCGCCTCCAGGGCGATGACCCGCTTCGCGATCGCCTGCCGGATATGTGGCTGGGGCGTCTACCCTCCAAGAGCGTTGAAGAAACAGCGGCCCTGGCGGCGAAGATCCTGGCGTATGAGCGCAGCGGCCTGCTGGGCGGCTGGCGGGCGCGCCTGGCCTACATCGCCGATAACCCCGACATCGGCGGCAACTTCGCCCTTGCTGCGGAGGAAAGTATTGCCCTCCACTCGCCGCGGGCGCGGATCACGCGGGTCTACTACGACCCCGAGGCGCCTGCGGGCGACCCCTGGCGCGAACGCGACCCGCTGGCGGCGTTGAGCCGCACGATGGGCGCCTTTGACAATGGCGCGGCGTTTATCACCTTCCTCGGCCACGGCTTGCAGTTCCAGTGGGCCTATACCGGGCCGCCGCTGCAGCCCGACGCCCCGCAGGATCGGCAGTACCTCCTGGGTCTGTTCGAGGTGGACGACCTGCGCAATACCGGGCGGCTGCCGGTCGTGCTGGCGTTATCCTGTCTTACCGGCGCCTTCCAGACCCCGGCATTCACCGGCACGTCAATTGATGAGCGCCTGGTCGTGCGACCCGACGGCGGGGCAATTGCCAGTTGGAGCTCGACCGGGTTGGGGGTGCTCTACGGCCACGATGCGTTGCAACGGGGCTTCTACCAGGCGCTGTGGGCCGCGCCGCGGCCCGCGCCCCTGGGAGCGCTGACGCTGGCCGGCCACCTGGAACTGTTCACAGCGTCGGCGTGCTGCCAGGAAACCGGCAGCACCTTCACGCTGCTCGGCGACCCCCTTACTGCTCCCCGGGCGAATCTGGCGGGAGAGAGCCTGTATCTGCCAATTACGCGGCGGTGATCTGATGAGAATTAAGAAATGAATCCGGTATCCTGGCGCTATCACGTCGCGCGTGCTCTGAGCTGCGGGCTAAAGCCATCGCTCAGGACGTGGAAGCCCCGGAGGGGCTTTCATGACCTCAGCCGGGGCTTCAGCCCGCAGCGTCCAGGAATACTGGACTATTTTCTTCATCTTCATTAGTAGTCTGTGCACTAAGTTTCCCGGTGTTTGTCACCCCGAGCGGAGCGAGGGATCTGTCGCACCAGGAGGCGGAAGATGCTTCGCTTCGCTCAGCATGACAGGGCGAGCGAAATGCCGGAAAATTGAATGCACAGACTACCTGGTAGTCTGCAAACGAAGTTTCCTGGCATTCCCGCCCCCCTCCCAGCCTCCCCCCGTTTGGGGGAGGAGCCGGACTCCCTCCCCCGGCGGGGGAGGGTTGGGGAGGGGGCGGAGATGCCGAAAAAGTCGTTCACAGAGTAATTAGATCCCGCTGCGCCTCGCTGCTCGCACCCGCCGCTTCACCCGCTACGGGTTCGTGGGCGTTGGGAAGATCGGTTGCTCATTCGTGGCGATGAGTTCATCCTCGCGCACCCAGCCAACCACCCGCGCGTCGCCAGCGCGCACGAAAGCCTGATAGTATCCATCGAGCTTATCAAACGGCACGATGCGTGCGCCTTCTCCGGCTCGCAGCAGGACGCGGGCGTCGTTGCGGGGCGCGGCGCGCACCAGCGCGCCCGTCGCCACGGCGCGCATCACCGGGTACTCAGGCGGCAGCAGGGCTGCGCCGTCGTTCGGATTGCGCTGGCGCAGATAGGCAAGCACACCCTCGGCAATGCCACGAGCCACCCGCTCAGGCTGCCCGAAGAGCACCGCACGGTCGGCGGCGCTGGTCATAAAGCCCATCTCGATGATGATCGCTGGCGTGGTTCGAGCGATGGCGTGCTGGTAGCGACGGTAGCTGAAGGCGTAGTAGCCCTTCATATTGAAGGTAACGCCGCCGCCGTCTTCCGGGAGACCCGTGGCGGGGCCGTAGGAGGCGGCTACGGCCTGCATCAGCGCCCGCGAGGCGGCGGAGGCGCGCCAGGGCGTGGCCAGCTTCCAGCCTCGGGCGGCGGAGTTGCCGGAGCCGTCGGCATGAATGGCGATAAAAGCGTCGGCGTCGTAGCCCGGCGGCACAGTGGCCGGCAGGATGTCTACGACCACGCCCTGCGCTTCGAGCAAGGCCCTGACGCGGTTGGCGATGGCGAGGTTCAGTTCTGCCTCGGTAACGTCGCCCCAACGGGCGCCCGTTGAGGTTCGTAGACGAGCCAGCTCCTCGGGCAATTCGTCGGCGCGCAGGTGCCCCGCCTGAAGACCAACCCGTGGCGGCGTGCCTGGAGGGCGAGGAGTTGGCGTGGCGAGGGGCGCGGTCGTGCTCGTCTCCGGCGCCGGCGCGGGCGTCGGCGATGAGCCGCCGGTAGGGGCCGCCAGGCTGCGGGCAATCGTAGCGCGCGCGGTCGGAGAGGGGGCGGGCATCGTGGGCGGCGGGGGCGCGGCGCGAGCGGCGATGCAGGCCGAGAGCAGCAACGTCAGGGCCGGCACGAGCAACGGAGCGACGGGGCGCCGGTTCAGTCGTTTGGACATCTACGGGTTCCTCGGATATGATTAAGCCAGACCGGCGGCGTAAAACCTACGCCCTGGATGGCATTGTCCGGGCAGGCTGCGCCCTCTCAGTATATCTTGATTGGTGCAGAGAGGGAGGACCCGGAGGGGCTAAAGATCTTTAACAGTGTAGCCCGTGACGGCGTGCTTTGCATCGGTAGACCGCGGCTTATAAAGAACAACAGAAGCCGGCGGCTTCCGCTCCCACTACAGGGTTCGAGGCGCACTATGAACGTAATCAAAGTCGGCGGCAGCGCCGGCAACAACTACGAGGCCCTCTGCGACGACCTGGCCGCCCTCCATGCCCGGGGCGAACGGCTCGTGCTGGTCCACGGCGGCTCCGATGAAACCAACCGGCTCGGCGAAGCGCTGGGCCACCCGCCGCGCTTCGTAACCTCCCCCAGCGGCTACACCAGCCGCTACACCGACCGGCGCACCCTGGAGTTGTTTATGATGGCCACGGGCGGGCTGGTCAACAAGGGGCTGGTCGAACGGTTGCAGCGCCGCGGCTGTAACGCCATCGGCCTGAGCGGCCTCGACGGGCGGTTGCTGGAGGGCAAGCGCAAGGCGACCATTCGCATCGTCGAAGATGGGCGGCAGAAACTGCTCCGCGACGACTGGACGGGCGCAATCGAGCGGGTGAACACGGCGCTGCTGCGGATGCTGCTCGACAATGGCTACCTGCCGGTAGTGGCGCCGCTGGCCTGCTCGGAGGCGGGCGAGGCCCTGAATGTTGACGGGGACCGCGCGGCGGCGGCGATCGCCGCGGCGCTGGAGGCCGAGACGCTGCTGCTGCTCTCGAATGTGCCGGGCCTGCTGCGCAATTTTCCCGACGAGAGCAGCCTGATCACCCGTATCCCTCGCGATGAGATTGAAGCCAACCTGGCCTTTGCCGAGGGCCGTATGCGCAAGAAGATCCTCGGCGCGCAGGAGGCGCTGGAGCAGGGGGTGCGCCGGGTGGTGCTCGGCGACGCGCGGCGTCCCGGATGCGTCAGCGCGGCTCTCGCCGGCCAGGGCACGGTCATTGCCTAGGGCAATGTTAGATTGCGGATTTTTTGAGTTGACCGTCTCTGTACCGGCGTAATCAGCCGGACAGTTGCCAACTGGTACGCTCCGTCACTATAATGGTTCGCAGTGTAGCTATACGCATGCATTTCCCTCCTTCATTTGTGGCGCAGGCTCGCCCGGCCCGCAGAGGTTGACGATGGGTCTGATCAAGAAAGTCGGCACGAAAGCCTTCAGCGTTCCGCCAGCCGAAAGCGCTTCCGCTCCACCCCCCGAGGAGGGAACTCGAACATTCGTCGGCGATACTGCCGCCGATGAGGGCGCCCGGGCCATTGATTCCAACCGCGCTGCCGGTGAGAAGGTCGGCGCCGCACATCCCCCCACGCCCCGAAACTCTGCCGCGATGCCGCTCCTGCCCCCCGGCGCCGTGCTCCAGGGGCGCTACCAGATTGAAGAGGCCATCGGCATCGGCGGGATGAGCCTGGTCTACCGCGGACGGGACCTGCGTTTCAAGGACGTGGTGCGCTACTGCGCGGTCAAAGAAATGGCCCAGAGCGCCCCGGACTCGCACACCCGCCTGCTCAATCTGAAGAACTTCGAGCGCGAGGCCGGTCTGCTGGCGACCCTGCAACATCCGGCCATTCCCAAGGTCTACGACTTCTTCGAGGAAAATGGGCGCGTCTACCTGGTCATGGAGCTGATTAAGGGCAAGGACCTGGAGACAGTGCTCGAAGAAGCGGGCAAACCTCTCGACGAAGTCCGCGTGGGGCGCTGGGCCGTGCAGATCTGCGATGTGCTGGCCTACCTCCACAATCACCAACCCCAGCCGATCGTGTTCCGCGACATGAAGCCGTCCAACATCATGGTGCTCGAAGATGATCGCATTGTGCTGATTGACTTCGGCATCGCCCGCACCCTGAATCGCAGCGATCGCAAGGGCACCATGATCGGCACCGAGGGTTACTCGCCCCCCGAGCAGTACCGTGGCATCGCCGAGCCAGTAGGGGACATCTACGCTCTCGGCGCCACCTTGCACCATCTGCTCACTAATACCGATCCGCGCCTGGAAACGCCCTTCACCTTCCACGAGCGTCCCATCCGCCAGTTGAACCCCTCGGTTTCGCCGGAAATGGAGGCGTTAATCGTCAAGGCCATCGAGTATGATATGGAGGCCCGCTGGCAGAACGCCGAGGAGCTGAAACGAGCCTTGCTGGCCGTTCCAGGCATCGGCGAGACGCCGGCCGCCCCTCGCGCCACGGCGCCGGCAGCGATCAAGGGCGCCGCCAGCACCAGCCTGGTGTGGAGCTTTGCCTGCGAAGATGAGGTGCGTTCCTCGCCCTGCGTCACCGGGGGCATGCTCTTTGTCGGTTCGTATGACCATAATCTCTACGCTCTCGACGCCGGGCGCGGCGAGTTCCGCTGGAAGTATGCCACCGAGGCGGGCATCAGTTCGTCGCCAGCGGTCTGGCAGGATAACGTCATTGTCGGTTCCGAGGATGGCGCGATCTACTGCTGCGATATGCGCCGCGGCGGTCTGCGCTGGACTTTTCGCACCTCCAAACCGGTGCGCTCATCGCCGCGGATCGAGGATCGGGTGGTCTTCATCGGCTCCGATGACCAGCACATTTATGCCCTCGATGGGCTGCGCGGCACGCTGATCTGGAAGTACCGCACCTGGAACCCAATCCGCTCGTCGGCATGCATCGCCGGGCAGACGATCTTTATCGGCGGCGACGATGGGCACGTCTACTGCCTCGATGCGCGCAGCGGCGGGGTGAAGTGGAAACAGCGCACCCAGATGCCGGTGCGCTCTTCGCCGGCTATCGGCGAGGGCCTGGTCTATGTCGGTTCGCTTGATCAGAACCTGTATGCGCTGGACGCCGAAGGCGGCTGGCCAGCCTGGCGCTTCCGCACCGGTCATTATGTGAATTCTTCACCGTGCGTGGTGGGCACTCGCGTCTTTGTTGGCGGTGTAGACGGATTTTTCTACGCCCTCGACGCCAAGACGGGACGCCTGGCCTGGAAGTATGAGGTGGGCAGCCAGATCACTTCCTCGCCGCGGGTAGAGGCTGGCCGGGTGTACTTCGGGGCTGTGGACGGCTGTGTGTACTGCCTTGACGCCGGTCAGGGCAACCTGATCTGGAAATATCCCACCGGCGGTCCGGTGGTCTCCTCGCCGGCCATCGCCGAAGGGATCGTGTATATTGGCTCAATGGATCAGAAGATCTATGCGTTGAAAGCATGAGTGCCGGTGGAGTAAGAGCGTTTCTGGACAGGTTTCGCCCGTCCGGGCCTCCGGGCAGGGATATGAAGAACCCCGGCGTCCCCGCTCTCCTCTAACCGGCTGTCAAGGTTAAGATTGTCTCGACGCGGTCGGAGTTGTCATGATCCACTTTGGCAAGCTATTCTATCCCGACGATGCCAACCACCCCGCGAGCGGGAGCAACGAGCCTCGCTCTATCACCGACCCGCCGCCAGAAGAGCCGCCCTGGTGGACCAGTGAGGACGCCTCTCCCGTTGAAGTCGCTCCGCCGCAAGAGGCGACGCCCCTGCCGGAAGCGCCTCCTGATCCGGCGAAGACGCCCACCCTGCCCCTGCAACCGCCTCCCGATGCCGACGACAGCGGCCCGGAGCCTTCGACCCACTACCTCGATGCCAGTAGCGCCCCCGCGGTGTGCGCGCGACGCTCCCTGCAGGGTCTCGCCGTTGCCGTGGCCCGCGACGTCGGGCGGGTGCGCGAGAATAATCAGGACAGCAGCTTTGCCATGCTGGCCTCACTCCCCCGTGAGAATGGCGATGTCGGCATCGGGCTGTTCATCGTCGCCGATGGCATGGGCGGGCATCAGGGCGGCGAACTGGCCAGCCGCATGGCCGTCCGCACTGTGGTGAACTATGTCCTCAGCCAGCTTCTTCTGCCCGCCCTCGACGACAACGCCACCGAGGCCCTGCAACCGCTCATGATCTCGGCGGTGCAGGCCGCCAACCAGGCCGTCTGGGACGCGGCGCAGGCCCTGGGCAGCGACATGGGCACCACCTGCACCGCCGCGCTCCTCGTTGGCCATAGTCTCTATATTGCCCACGTGGGCGATAGCCGGGCCTATCTCTACGAACCAGGCGGCCTGCGGCCCCTGACGACCGATCATTCGACGGTTGGCCGGCTCATCCAGCTTGGCCAGCTCGATCCCCTGGAAGCCCGCGAGCACCCGTTGCGCAACCAGTTGTACCGCACCGTCGGGCAGCAGCCGCATGTGCCGGTAGACTTCATCTACCAGCCTGTCGGCCAGAGTTCGCATCTGCTGCTCTGCTCCGACGGCCTGTGGAGCCTGGTGGACGAGGCAACTATGGAACAGACCCTGAGCCAGTGCCAGTGGCCCCAGGACGCCTGCGACGAACTGGTCGCTCTGGCTAATCTGGCCGGGGGCGACGACAATATCTCGGCAATCGTAGTAACCCTGCCGCGCACGGAGCAGTGACTATGGGCCCAGGCATCGCCCTTCGCGTGACCCTCAGTCGTAATGTGCTCGCCGCGAGCAACGAGCCGCAACTGCTCTACGCTTTGCTCGAACTAACGGCCCAGGGTCTGCCGGCGACCCTGCCGAAGCTGCCCCTGAACCTCTGCCTGGTGATTGATCGCAGCTCCTCGATGCGCGGCGAACGGCTTCAGCAGGTGAAAGAGGCCGCCGGGCGCATTGTGGAGATGCTCGATGCCGATGATTACTTCGCCCTGATCACCTTCAATGATCGCGCCGAAGTCGTTATTCCGGCGCAGCGGGTTCGCAACCGCAATGAATTGAAGCGCCAGATCGGTATGATCGAGGCCGCTGGCGGCACCGAGATGGCTACGGGCATGGCCCTGGCGCTTCAGGAGATCCAGAAACCGGTGCTGGGTCGGAGTGTGAGCCGCATTCTCCTGCTGACCGATGGACGCACCTACGGCGACGAGGGCCGCTGCGTCGAAATCGCCCGCCGCGCCCAGAATCGCGGCATCGGCCTGACGGCCCTGGGCATCGGCAACGAGTGGAACGAAGACCTGCTCGAAACCATGGCCGCCCATGAGAGCAGCCGCACCCAGTTCATCACTTCGGCAGCGGAGATCGGCGCGATCTTTACCGATGAAGTCCGGCGCATGTCCTCCACCTTCGCGCAGGATATGACCCTGCGCTGCGAACTGCGCCCCGGCGCGCTGCTCCGTTCAGTGGATCGGGTGCGCCCGTTCATCGGCAAGGTGCAGGCGCTGGAGGAACGGGAACTGGTCTGGAACGCGCCCCTGGGCGACTGGTCCGGCGCCGATCCACAGGCCCTGCTGCTCGAAGTCGTCGTTCCCTCTCTCGGCATTGGCGACCACCCTCTGCTGCGCTTGAACCTGACCTACAACCTTCCCGCCATGCACCTGATGCAGCAGCACGGCGAACTGGTCCTGCGGGTCGCCGTGCGCTCCGCCGACAGCGTGACATATGAGGTCGATCCAACCGTGAAGCACTGGCTGGAACGGTTGGTGGCCTACCGGTTGCAGGCCAGCGCATGGCAGGACGTCGCCGAGGGAAAGATCGAGGAGGCCACGCGCCGCCTGCAAATGGCGGGCACGCGCCTGTTCGAGGCCGGGGAGACCGAACTCGCGCGCACCGTGCAGGAGGAAGCCACCCGCCTGCTGCGCTCAGGCATCGCCAGCGCCGAAGGGCGCAAACGCATTAAGTATGGCACGCGCGGATTGATGGGGCCGGGGGAGGGACAGGACTGAGTAGTCTGTGAATTAAGTGTTCCGGATTTCGCTCGCCCTGTCACGCTGAGCGAAGCGAAGCATCTTCCGCTTCCTGGCGCCGTAGACCCCTCGTTCCGCTTGGGGTGACAAACACCAGGAAACTTACTTTACAGACTACTCAGTACTCTGTGAACGAAGTTTTTCGGCAACTCCGCCCCCTCCCCCACCCTCCCCCGCCGGGGGAAGGTCAGGGAGGGGGCGGGCCGGTACAAGACCGTAACGCAAGCGTAATCCCTTTTGAGAGATGGTCTAACCCAAAAAGCCGCACCGAAATACGAACGACTGGCGCAGCGAACCTGTGTTCGCCCGCCAGTCCGCCGAGGGAGGCAGGCATGCAGCGATGTACTCACTGTAACGCGCAACAACTTGACGGAGCAATTTTCTGCTCGGAGTGTGGCGCCAGTTTGCTGGGCAACCCGCAGCGCCGTGAGACCACCGCTTCCCTCAATCGGGCCGCGGCGGCCAGGGGGGAAGAACCGGCCTCCGCGATGAACGAGCCGCTGGTGATTGACGCGCCAGCCGAGAGCCTGGCGCCAACCTTTACCCTGGTGGTGATCAACAGCGGCAGGCGCATCACCCTGGAGGCCGGCGACACCCTGCTCATCGGCCGCAAAGATAACCAGCGCGGGATCTACCCCGACGTGGATCTCGGCCTCGATGGGGGCTACGATGCCGGGGTCTCGCGCCGCCACGCGATGATCTCCCTGCAAAACGGCAGTTATTGCATCGAAGATCTGGCCAGCGCCAATGGCACGTTCGTGAACGGGCGACGCCTGCCGCCGCAGGAACCCTTCCCCATTCGCTCGGGCGATGAATTGAAACTCGGCACGCTGCTGCTGCGATTCGAGATAGGATAAATGGGTGTCGGTCATCCGAAGGGCGCCTGGGAGGACTTCGTTCTCGCGGATGCTCCCGTAGGCGCCGCTCGTCATCTCAGGAGCGTCATCTGTGGCCAAGACTGTCATTCTGCATCTGACCGGCGAAGATCCGCTGCTGGCGGAGATCGAGGCCGAACCTCAGCCGGGCGACCAGTTTATCCGCGTCTTTAATATGCGCAAGCGCGACGGCAAGCCGGTCAGCTACCTAGCTGCCGGGGTGCAGGCGGTGATCTTTCCCTGGCATCGCATTACCTTCATCGAACTAATGCCCAGTGAGGAAGAACGCAGTTCAGTGATCGACTTCTTCCGTTCGTGACTGCAGACGATTCTGCGCGCAAACCAGAGGTTTGCGCTGCCCGGCAGCCAGGCGCCTGGCTGCCGGGCCTCCCCACGGGCAGAGACACGGGGAATCTAGATTTCCCTGTTTGTACACAGTACGGGCGTGGGCGCCCGGTGGCGCGCTTACGCCGACAAATGGACAGGAAACAGCCTATGATCGAGTATCCCGGTCACGCTGGCGCTGCGGGCCGGCTCCAGCGCAGCGAATTGTTCGTACCTGCATCGCGCTGGAACATGATCGAAAAGGCGGCCCGCAGCGCCGCCGATGCGGTGTGCAT
Organism: Chloroflexaceae bacterium; assembly: GCA_025057155.1. NCBI lineage: Bacteria > Bacillati > Chloroflexota > Chloroflexia > Chloroflexales > Chloroflexaceae > Chloroflexaceae bacterium. The sequence goes on along the minus strand of JANWYD010000007.1, from coordinate 4,264 downwards.
TGACCTCGAGGATGCCGTCGCCCCCGCCGACAAGGACAGCGCCCGGGCCAATGTGGCCCGCGCCTTTCGCGAACTCGACTTCGGGCCGCGCCTGCGCTCCTTCCGCATCAATGGCCTGGACACCCCCTTTGCGTACCGCGACCTGATTGAGGTGATCGAGACGGCCGGCGAGCACGTGGACCTGGTGATGGTGCCAAAGGTCAGCGGTCCCGAGGATATCGCCTTCGTGGACCGGCTGCTTACGCAGATTGAACTGGCCCGTGGTCTGTCGCGACGGATCGGCATTGAGGCGCAGATCGAAACGGCGCGGGGCTTTCTCTACATCCGCGAGATCGCCGCGGCCTCGCCCCGCCTGGAGACGTTGATCTATGGTCCGGGCGACTACGCGGCAGGGTTGCGGGCGCCCCTGGCAAATGTGGGTGAACGCGATGAGCATGACGCAGCCTACCCCGGCCATCGCTGGCACGCAGTAATGCATGCGATTGTGGCTGCGGCGCGGGCGCACGGCCTGCGCTGTCTCGACGGCCCCTTCGCCGGTTTGCAGGCGCCTGAAGAGTTGGAACGGGCCAGCCGCGCCGCCCGCGCCCTCGGTTTCGACGGCAAGCAGGCCATCCACCCCGGGCAGTTGGAGATCATCAACCGCGTCTTTGCGCCATCAGCCGCGGAGGTGGCGCGCGCCGAGGCGGTGCTGCGGGCCTATGCCCAGGCCGTGGCCCAGGGCCGCGGCGTCGTCAGCCTCGACGGCAAAATGATTGACGCGGTCAACATTCGCATGGCTCAGGTGATCGTTGAGCAGCACCGCCTGATCCAGCAGCGAGGCGAGGAATAATGCCATTGCGGATTGTGGATGTTGGATTGCCGGATAGAGCTTTCCAAAGAGACGGGGCGATGATGCGCGTGCACGGTGTTCAACGGAACTCCATTACGCCATCGTTGACGGGACCGAAGCGCAGGCTCAGCAGGTCGAGCAGATAGTTCTGGTAGACCTTCCACGGCTGTTTGACCCCCTGGCGCGGCAGGCTGTCGAGAGCGCGCAGCACATACCCCGAGGTGAAGTTAACCGCTGGAACCGTCGCGAGGTTCGGCTCGCGCTGGCGCGGCGTGCACCGGCGATAGCCATGGCGTTCCATGTAGTTGAGCAGGCGGCAGACATAGGCGGCAGTCAATTCGCACTTCAGCGTCCAGGAGGCGTTGGTGTAGCCAAAGGCCGAAGCCAGATTGGGGATGTCGCTGTACATCATGCCCTTGTAGCTGAGGGTGCTGGCGAGATTGACCGGCCGGCCGTCCACCACCAGTTCCGCTCCTCCCATCAGCTTGATCACCAACCCGGTGGCGGTGACAATCACATCGGCCTCAAGCTCGCGCCCCGAACACAGGCGGATGCCCGTCTCGGTGAAGGTGGCGATTTCATCGGTGACGACCGTCGCCCGGCCCGAGCGAATGGCGCGAAATAGGTCGGCATCGGCGGCCAGGCATAGCCGCTGGTCCCAGGGATTGTAGCGCGGCGTGAAATGGGTGGCGACGTCGTAGCCGGGGCCAAGCTCCCGGCGGGCCATGCGGATGATTGTTTGCTTCGTGGCGGTAGGAAACCAGCGCGCCAGGTAGTAGAAGAAGGTGTTGACCAGCACCGCCTTCCAGCGCGTGGCCCGGGCAGCCAGCGATGGAGGGAGCAGGCGTTGCAACGCAAGGGCCACGCCGTCCTCCGAGGGCCGGGTCAGCACATAGGTCGGGGAACGCTGGAGCATCGTCACCTGGGCCCCGCCCTCGGCGAGGGCCGGCACGAGGGTAATCGCAGTGGCGCCGCTGCCGATGACCACGACGCGCCTCCCGCTATACTCCAGATCCTCCGGCCACTGCTGCGGATGGACGATCCGCCCGCCAAAGCGTTCCATCCCCGGCCAGCGGGGGGTGTAGCCGCGCGCGTAGTCATAGTAGCCGCTGCACATAAATAGAAAGGCGCAGGTGAGGCGCAGCGGCGCCTCTTCTGGCCCGCGCTCCACCTCGACCGTCCAGCGGCCATCCTCCGACGACCAGCAGGCCCGGCGCACCCGATGCTGGAAGCGAATGCGCCGGTCAATCCCGAAGATGCGAGCGGTTTCGCGGATGTAGCGCAGGATGCTCGGCCCATCGGCAATGGCTTTCTTTTCGCGCCAGGGGCGAAAGCTATAGCCCAGGGTGTACATCTCCGAGTCGGAGCGCACGCCAGGATAGCGAAACAGATCCCAGGTGCCGCCGATGGTAGCGCGGGCCTCGAGGATGGCATAGCGCTTCGCGGGGCAGCGGGTCTGCAGATAGTAGGCGGCAGCGACGCCGGAGAGACCGGCGCCGACGATCAGGACATCGACATATTCAGGGTTCATAGCGCGGTGCCAGGCGACCCGTTCATACATCGGGGCGAATTCAAGAGTGTCCGGACGCGCCTTGCGCAATCCGCGATCGCGATAGGCGACCAGCTTTCTAACCGTGGAGCAGGGGCGTGGGGAAACCAGGTTTCCCCATTTCTATTGACCCGGCAGCAAACCGAGCGTCCGCGCGACGGCCACGGCCTCGCGACGGCCGCTCACGCCGAGTTTGTTGTAGATCGTGCTGGTGTGCTTACGCACCGTGTTCAGCGTAATATGCAGACGCTCGGCGATTTCCTGGTTCGACCAGCGTTCGGCCAGTAAGGCCAGAATCTCGCGCTCCCGGCGCGACAGGGCCTCGGGCAGACGCGGGCGCTGCTCCGGGCCGGCAACGTGACCGGGCCTTACGGCGGACGGTTCGAGCGCGGCCAGAATGGGTCGCAGGTAGACCGTGGCGATGCCCTCACCAGCCAGGAGTTGCAATAAAGGGGCGATGGCCGGGCCAAAATCAACGAATGTTCGCAGGTAGCCCCGAGGCATGGCCAGTTCGACGGCCCGCCCGATGCTCCCGCGCGCCTCGCGACGCTGGCCGCGGGCCTGGAAGAGCAGCGCCTGGCATACCAGGATGGCCACCAGGGGACGGATGTTGTGCAACGCCTCGGCTGCGGCGCGCAGGCGCTTGAGGAGCGTCTCGCCCCGGGCCACCTCTTCCCGGTCGCCAGCGGTGATCAAGGTCTGCACCTGAATGACCAGCGGCGGCTGCAAGGCGAACCACCCATACGCGCCTACGTGGATATCTGGCTCAATCTCCCGCGCAAGCCGCAGCGCCGTCTGGCGGTCGTCGCGCCGAAGGGCCAGCCAGACCGCCAGCCCCAGCGCCTGATGGCGGGCATACGGCGTGCCAAGCTCATGGGCGAATTCCCAGGTTTCACGCTGCCATGCCTCGGCCGTGGCATAATCACCCTGAATGGCGGCAATCATGCCCAGGCCGGTCATCGCACCCAGCGCAATTGGTGTAGTGGCATAGTACCTGTGCTGCGCGATCATGCCGAAGTGGTGAGCCGCCACTTCCAGGCGCGATAGTTCATAGGCCACTCGTCCGAGATTGCTGTGGACGTAGCCGTAGTAGTTTTCAGAGGGCCGGAGGGCCATCCCTGCGTTGGCCAACTTCGCGGTGTCGCGCTCCAGGTCGGCGATGCTGCCAACGATGCTATGCAGCGAGCACAGGCTCGCGTAGCAGTGCACGGCGTGCTGCGGGTTGCCCTTGACCGTCGGGACAGTCAACTCCTGATGGATGCGTCGCACACCCTCGGCATAGCGGCCATCGGCGGCATAGGCGCGCCCCATCAACAGGAGCGCCTGCCCGACGAGCACCGGAACCGGCTGCAGGGTAAGCGCCTCCTGCATGAGGGCAATGACCTCCGCGGGGCGGCCCTGCAAGCCGCGCAGGGTCCCGCGCAGCACGGCCAGGTCACCGAAAAAGCTGGGCCAGGGCGGTGGCGCAGCGGCATATTCCGGCTCGGCCAGCAGGGCGTCAACACGGGCCAGGCTCGCGGCCAGCGCGGATGGGTTGAGGAGCATCGCCCCCAGACGCGCCTCGAGCAGGGAAAGGCCCGGGCGCCGGCGGATCAGTTCAACCGGCAGTAGACGGAGCAGGTATCCGGGCGGCGCAGCTATCACATCACGGCCCATTTCGCGCGCCAGCGCCTGTTCCATCACGTGGGCCGCGGCGTCGTCCTCACCGGCGGCGAGGTAGAGACGCACCGCCTCCTCCACCTGCCCGTCCGCGGCCAGCCAGTCCGCCGCCCGCCGCTGCAACGTCCGCTCCAGACCGCCGTCGTCCCGCTGCCGCAGCCGCCGCTGCAACAGGTCCCGAAACAGGGCGTGGAAGCGGTGCCAGCGCCCCTCCCCGTCCAGCGGCA